>JABSRT010000001.1 GCA_013214945.1 Gammaproteobacteria bacterium | reverse complement strand
TCAAAAAAATCGCATTGCTACAGATAATGCGTAATGCCACTGCCCGATAGTCAATTGTGTGGACTGTTGCTCTACTTCCTGCTGCGCTTTCATTTAAAAGCGCAGCAGGAAATAGTAGAACAGCAACATATTTGATCGTTTTCCACGGCATCTAAGCATTGACACCATCCATCCAACCAATGCCAATTGCAGTATTTTTTGCCGTTTTTTGGATCGGCCCCCACTCTACTCCGCTGCTGATTAGCCGAATTTACAGCTTTTCGACCTCCTATGTCTTTGTCGCTGTTCCCATGTTTGTTCTGATGGCTGCGATACTTGACCGATCTGGCATTGCTAGGGATCTGTTTAATGCCATGCGCTTGGTCGGCGGTAAAATACGCGGCGGTGTGGCTGTTCAAACCCTAGTAGTCGCTGTGTTCCTTGCCGCTATGTCTGGTATTATCGGCGGCGAAACTGTATTACTGGGTTTATTAGCACTGCCACAGATGTTGCGCATGGGATACAACCGTAACCTTGCAATTGGTGTCGTTTGTGCCGGTGGCGCTCTTGGCACTATGGTTCCCCCTTCGATCGTATTGATTATCTACGGCTTAATCGCCAACGTCTCTATTGGCGACCTATTTACGGCCTCTTTTGTTCCGGGTTTCTTACTAGCATCTTTTTATGTTATCTACGTTCTGGTGCGCTGTTATTTAGATCCAAGCCTTGCTCCCATTGCCGATGAAGAAGAATTATCGATGAGCAGTGCCGAAAAATGGAAAATTATGAGTGGCGTCGCCTTGCCTGTTGCGGTGGCTTTCACCGTTTTGGGCAGTATCTATGCAGGCATCGCCTCAGTCACAGAAGCCGCTGGCATTGGTGTAGCAGGGATCACTATCTCCACTTGGGTCCGCGGCGAGCTCAACTGGGAGCTGATGCGTGAAAGTGCCAAACAGACCTTACGGACTTGCGGCATGATAATCTGGATCGGCATCGGCGCGACTATGATTGTGGGAGTCTACAATTTGATGGGTGGCATGCGCTTTGTGGAGAATTTAATTCTTAACTTTGGCGACGGTAGCCCACTGTCTATCCTATTGTTGATGATGGCAATTTTGTTCCTGTTAGGCCTGTTTCTCGATTGGGTCGGCATCGCATTGTTAACCATGCCAGTATTTGTGCCTATCATTATTCAACTAGGCTATGACCCTATTTGGTTTGGCGTAGTGTTCTCGATGAACATGCAAATATCATTTCTAACTCCACCCTTTGGCCCTGCCGCATTCTACCTAAAGAGTGTCGCACCACCCGATGTAACCTTGGCTCACATTTTCCGCGCTGTGTTGCCCTTTATCGGCTTGCAGGTATTAGCACTTACATTGCTAGTCACCTTCCCCGTGTTGGCACTGTGGTGGCAATAAATACGCTGAGATAAATAACGATAACCACCGGGAGGTGGTTATCAATTCTGACTAAAAATTGGGAGGTAAACTGGGGACAGCCATAACTATATTATTGATTTAACTGTAATTGAACCACGTTTAAGCATTAAAGTCATCTATGTCCTATACTCTCCAGTGCTACATACGACTAGCTGAGGTGATATATGACCCGCGCAAGACATTCTCAAATTGATTTAACCGCCACCAGTTTTTATCACGTTATCAACCGTTGTGTTCGTCGCAGTTATTTATGTGGAGATGATAATGTTAGCGGTAAAAACTTTGATCATCGTAGGCAGTGGCTAGTTGATCGCTTTACCACCTTATCTGATGTTTTTTCAATTAATATCGCAGCTTATGCGGTTATGAGCAACCACTACCATCTGGTGCTTCAAGTAGACAAGTTTACCGCTGAGACTTGGTCAATGGATGAAGTAATCGATCGCTGGTATCGATTGTTTAATGGACATTTATTAGTAGACCGCTACTTAACTGAGGATAAAATAAGCCCTGCTCATTTTAACGCGGTAAAAAAGCTAGTTGAGTTATGGCGAGCAAGGCTTTACGACATATCGTGGTTTATGAAGTGCTTAAATGAACACATTGCTCGACAAGCGAATAAAGAAGATAAATGCACCGGGCGTTTTTGGGAAGGCCGCTTTAAATCTCAGGCGTTACTTGATGATATAGCCCTGCTGAGTTGCATGGCATATGTTGATTTAAATCCTATTAGAGCGGGCATTTCATCAAATATATCTCAAAGTGACTTCACTTCGATTCAAAAACGAATTGCCCAATATAAATCCCATCAAAAACAACAAACCAAGCACAACCATGACATCACTGTAGCCGCTCAACCCAAAACTTTACTACCCTTTGCTGGTACCGATCACACCAAAGCTATTCCATTTAACTATAGAGATTATTTTGAATTGGTTGATTGGAGTGGCCGCCACGTTGCTCCTAATAAATCGAGTTATATCAACCTAGAAGAACCGACATTATTGACGACACTGGGTATCGATGAAGACGACTTTATTACAGCAGTTAAACATTTCAGACGACAGTATGGCAGCTTTGCTGGCTCCACTGAACATTTACGTGACTTTGCCCATAGTCACGGTAAAAGCTGGTGTAAGCATCCCAGCTAAGCTAAGCAATTCATTACAAAAACCCCAAGAAGGTGAGAGTAATCTCAGGCTCCGCTTTATCCAAAATTTAGTCCAACCTTAATAAATGCATTCTAGTAGATGGATTTGAGCCTAATTCGTAAGATAGCACCGCGTAGGGGCTAGTTCAGATAGATCTACCACCAGCACCATTGTTTGTATATCAACTATTTAGTAATGGCTGTCCCTTGTTGAAAAATCCATTTTAAGGTATCAAATGTTGATAAGGGGCTTCGTTAAACCAGTCTGCCAGAAAAGTCATCAGCGCTTTTATACCTCGGCTAACTTGCACATCGGGGTGAGCCACCAGCCAACATTCTAAAGGGGGTAGCTGAAAATCAGCTAATATTGGTGTCAGTTCCGTGTAATGTTCCCCAATTGGAACTTGGCATACAGCTATACCAGCTCCTGCACGCATTAACCCTAGTTGCGTTAAAAAACAATCAGTACGTAAAGAAAAATCATCTGCAGACATGTCCAAGCCAGCATCACCGGCTTGATTTATAAAGATGAGATTCTTATCAAAACCAATAAGGTTGTGGTTCTTCAGTTCTTCTATACTTTTAGGCATACCGAAGTTTTCAATATAGGATTTGTGAGCATAAAAACCGAGTTGAATATCTGGCAAGCGTCGACAGACTAAATCGGGTTCGCTTGGCTTGAACATTCGCAGAGCAATATCGGCGTCTCTCTTATGGAGGTTTGTTGAAAAATTATTCACGTCAATTTCAAGTTGTAGCTTCGGATGTAATTGTCCAAACGCGGTTAACGCCGGCGGTAAAATATACGCAGCCATGATCTGGGTAGCACTCAATCTTATTGCCCCAGTAAATTCGGTACTGGTACCTTTGATCTGACGATCAAATTGATCTGCCGCTAACGACATTTTCTGTGCAGTTTCTACTAGCTCAGCCCCAGCATCGGTTAGCCGCAATCCAGTCGTTGAGCGCTGGAACAGGCTGAGCTTGGTCTGGCGTTCCAATAATTGAATATGCCGGCTCAAAGTTGGCTGAGATATGCCTAACTCCCTCGCTGCAGCAGACACGCTACCTAACTCTGCAACCGTTAAGAAATGCCGAATTTGTTCCCAACTTACCCTATCCATTTTCGTATACCCATCATGAGCTAACGCAACTTCCATATTTAAAGATGTATACCCATACTACATGGGATCAAATACAAAACGATGAAGATAGATCATTTAAATGTTTATAACACAGATATATTTGCTCTTCCCCTTTTAACTTAAACGAAAATCAATCGCTTAACCAATTACTGACTAGGAAATAAGGAAAAATATATATGTTAATTTCAAAACGATCTCTTTGGTTTTTAATGCTCCTGTTTGCTATTGGTGTTTCGGGTTATTCAGTAAGTCTGTTCTTTATCCCTGAAATGGGGGCGCCTTTTATTAAAGAGCGGCTAGAGAGCGGCGCGGTGGCAACTTATATTCACCTTAGCAGTGCTGGTATTGCTCTGACTCTTGGTGTTTTTCAAATGAGCACTTGGCTACGTTCCCGTTATTTGAAACTTCATCGATTTACTGGTCGTTTATATCTATTAGCAGTATTGCTAGGTGGGTTATCTGGATTACAAATGGCAACGATTGCCCAAGGCGGTTTATTGGCTAAAACGGGGTTTGCCGCTCTGGCCGTTTTATGGATATATACCGGGTTTATGGCTTACTCAACTATTCGACAAGGCAATGTAGTTGGCCACCGAAATTGGATGATGCGTAATTTCAGCCTGACTCTAGCAGGCATAACGCTACGGATTTATCTTGGTATAACTCTGGGGGCTTTGCAAATGGATTTCATGGTCGTATACCCATATATAGCGTGGGCATGTTGGCTGCCAAACTTACTCGTAGCACAATTATTTTTTATCACTAAAAATAGCGCACTAACGAATAGGCTTGTGCCAAGTATTTAGAAAGAAGAATACAGATAGTTATGCCTGTCCCTTGTTGAAGACTTTGTTTAATACTTAGTGCAGGCTTTTAATTTCGCTGTGCAGTATTTCATCCGCCGGCAGTGTTGATAGCGGCACTTGTGGATCGATGGGGATTTGGCCCGATAACTGCAATGTTAAATAACGCATGCAACAGACGCGTAAAAAGGAACTAAAATTACCCAAATCGTGTCCGGCATCGATAGATTCGTGATAGAGTTTAGTCAGTAACTGCGGGATATTTAGCTGGTCCCGGTGACCAATTTCAGTCAGTGCCAACCAAAAATAGTTCTCTAGCCGGACACTAGTGACCATGCCATCAATCCGAAGCGACTTGGTACTTGAACTCCACAAGTCAGCATCGGCACCAATAAATAACTTACACATATCATCCCCAATAAAGAGGCGGGACGTATCGCCCCGCCAGAGTATTAGCCGTCAGTTTTTTGCAATAGCAGCTGAAATTGTGCCAGCCATGCAGGGTGTGCAGGCCATGCTGGTGCAGTAACAAGATTACCCTCAGTCACTGCACTGTCGATAGCGATATTGGCATACTTTGCGCCACTTTGGGTAATTTCAGGTTCGCAGGCGGGATATGCCGAGCAAGTTCTTCCTTCTAGTACTCCTGCGGCCGTTAATATTTGCGCGCCATGACAAACCGCGGCAACGGGTTTGTTGCTGGTGAAAAAGTGCCTGACCATCGTGAGAACTTGTGGATTCAACCGCAGATACTCTGGCGCTCTACCGCCCGGGATCACCAATGCGTCGTACTGCTGCGGGTCAATGTCGTCAAAACTGGCATTTAAGGTAAAGTTATGACCACGCTTTTCGGTGTAAGTTTGATCACCTTCAAAATCGTGAATGCAAGTAGCTACAGTATCGCCGCTGCGTTTGTCGGGACAAACAGCATCAACACTATGCCCCATGGCAATCAAGGTTTGAAATGGCACCATAGTTTCATAGTCTTCGGTAAAATCTCCAGTAATCATCAGTATTTTTTTATTTATCATTGCTGTGCTCCTTGTGATTATTTGGATCAATATAACAACGGACGATTGCCACTAGGTATTAATTGGCTACTACATCGCCAAAAATACAGCGACCATCACAGCAACTAATTTTGGTAAACGCCATAAAATCACACTACTTAGTCCTGCTTTAAGAAGTCTAACAACCGCTTTATGTTACTGGTGGCGGGTACATTGCCAGCCCACAACGCGTTTAATGGTATAGCTTGCGCTCGCCAGTGTGGCAATATATGCACCAACTGTCCCTTTTTTATTAAGTCTTCGACTTGATAGTCGCCGAGCGTTGCTAAGCCAAGCCCTAGTTGACAAAATTGGCTCATTGCACTGACATTATCAACACTCACTTGATGCGAAAAAGTTAGCTCTTTGACTTGGTTGTTCGCATCATAAAACTTTCGGACATTGGGCAGTTGTGCCAGCTTAATCCAATGCCAGTGTGCTAAGTCGTCAATGTGCTGGGGTTGATCGTGTTGGTTGTAATATTCTGGAGTGCACACTAGCAAGCGTTTAATTTCACCCAAACTTTTAGACTTAAGGTTGCTGTCTTCAAGAGCACCAGCCCGAATAGCAATATCGATACCTTTTTCAATGATATTTTCGCGGTTATCACTAAAAGATAAACTTAAACGTATTTTCGGATAACGCTTTGCAAACTTCGCAAGTTTTATATTAAGCGCAGAGTTAGCTAAGGCCGACGGTAAAGATATTTTTAACTGCCCTGTTGGCTCAACACTCGCGCCACCAAGTTGTTCAATGCCTTGCCTTGCAGCGCTTAACATTTCAACCACACTTCGATGAAACAACTCACCTTGACAAGTCATTGATAAGTGGCGAGTTGAGCGATAAATTAATGCAACACCTACCCGTTTTTCTAGTTGTGAAATATGATAACTCACCACCGATGGCGCTAAGTTCAATTCTTTAGCGGCCGCTCTAAAAGAGCCCATTTTGATTACTTCGGCAAAAATAGCCATGGCTTTTAAGTCATTAATCATCACATTGTTCTATTTAATCGAATTATAAATTTCAATTAAAGCAGCTAGTCGTACATAGAGCAATTAGCTAGAGTAATAAAAAAATTTGGAAAGCTGTTATGACACTTATTATTGCGATGTTCGCTTTTTCTTTATCAATGTCAATCTCGCCCGGGCCAGTCAACTTGATTTGTTTATCGAGTGGGCTTAATTATGGTTTTAAACGAACCCTACCCTTTATCAGCGGCGCCACTGTTGGTTTTGTGTTGTTATTAACGACCATTGGATTAGGGCTTAGTACGATAACCAGTGAGTATTCACTGGTCTTTAATACGTTAAAGTATTTAGGTAGCGCCTTTATCGGCTATATGGGTATTAATGTTTTCTTATCCGCAGGAAAACTCGAGATCAATAAAAACTATGCGGCCAAGCCAACCTTTAAACAAGGGCTGTTGTTACAGTGGTTAAACCCTAAAGCTTGGGTTGCCTGTATGGCTGGGTCTGCGGCATTTAACGCCGCTAATTCTCCAGAGACCTTGGGCTTATTTGTGACTATCTACTTTATGGTATGTTATTGCGGCATCGCTTGTTGGGCATTGGTTGGGGTAAAAATAAGTAAGCTGCTAACCCAGCCTAAACAGCTTAAAATTATAAATCGACTCATGGGCATAGCACTTGGCGCTGTCGCCATTTATTTGAGCGTTATTTGATCTACTGTAAAATGGCCCAGGACTGGAGCCAACTGACTAAAATAGCAAACGTGCATCTGTAATCTAAATATGACGACTCTTATGTTTGTTAAGAACGCCGCTTAAGTAGACAAATAGGATTAAGAATAAAAATAAATTTACCATTACATGGTAGAAACGCATACCATCTAACGGCTCTAATATAAAATTAAATACTGGCAGCTTATTTAAGATAAAAAATAGCAAGATTGTCGTCGTTAAAAACGAATAGATATAATACCTTGTTCTTCCAAACGTGCAAATCAACAACGTACTAAATACAGAGAATAGAAAAAGAAGTGGTAACTGTACCCACACTATCAAAAAAACAGTTTCAACAGTTTCATTTAAGCCGTTTATCCCAAACAAAAATTTCGTCAATTCAGCATAGAGTAAAACCCAATTTTGATTGATTATCGTAAGCGACTCGCCATTTAATAATAAACAAGTCACTATTCCCATTATAACTGACAACAATTTCACTTTTCACCACTCTTATAAATTAAAACGTCCATTTAATGAACAAAATTTCGCGACTAAGCACCTTACTAAGCTTTATCACCGTAACGCGCCATTATCTTGTAATAGCTTATAAATCTCTTGTGCCATTTTTCGATACCCTTGTTGATTGAAGTGGACATGGTCCGACTTTAACTGGGGGCTGGTCTGTAAATTTCGAATAAGCGAGCCATCAAAAACCAAGTCATATTGATCGGCGCCTTCCTGATAAAAAGGCGCAGAATTAGAAAATAGCTTCTTCTGTGGGATGCCAATCAGCGCCACAGGTACGCCTTTGCTAGCTCCAACATGTTTTTTATATTTTATCAGGATTTATATTTCTTAAAATATCATTGCCACCGTGGATCAATATCAGTAAATCGGCAGAACTTTGTTTGAGTTCCCCTGATAACCTTTTAAGCCCACCATCGCTGACCTCACCTGATACTCCAGCATTAACAACCCTAATTCCACTGAGCTGTTCAAGAGTTACAGGGTAGCTATTGGCGGAGGTGGTTCCGACACCGAGGGTCAAACTGTCGCCAAAGGCTAAAGGCTAAAGTGGTACCATTCGCACTGATAAGCTCTAATTTTGGTGAACCACATCCCGATAGAACAATTGACATCAACAAAACCATAAAGTTTCTAATCATGTACTTCTCTTTGCCCGAACTGCTTGTTTATTAACCTACGCTTCCATAGTACCTTATAGCTGGCTGTTCTGACTACTTTTAAATTTTTTATGTTGATTAAAAACAGGACCTTATTAAATTTTAGCCATTCAACCAATTAGAACTAGAATTTAACTTTAAGATTAGAATTTAGACAGAAATTTACAATGTGGCAACACATCTCATCGACCGTTGATCTACTAATGGCCCGCTAAAGCAAACCCGATCTCGATATATATTAGGTGTCTGGTCACTATAAAATGGATTTTTAGCGTCATGTAAATCGCCATGATAAAAATAGCGCTGGTTAAACAGCACTATTTTTGCCTCAAAATCCATAAACCTTGCCACGTATTTATCGAAACTGGGCGAAATCGCCACCAATACATTACCAATGTAATTTCTAACACGAGAAGACGATGGGCTCACCTCGCGATTATTGGCTATTTCAATGGCAAACTCGGCGGGTGTCAGTGCGGCCAATCTCTCTAACCGAGTGAAAAATGGTGCAGTAGCGTTAATTGACATATTAGGTTTGTAAAGCATTCGGGTGATCCAGCCCGGAAAATTAGCACCAAGCTCAAAAAAATCTGGGTTTTTGTCTAATCGCTTGAAAGTATAATAAGTCATTGCGAATTCTCTGGCACTAATCAAGCTAAAGTCTTTTTCAGCTTCACTCAAGGCATTAATCTGCTTGATGCTGCCATTACCGTTTGAATTGTTAAGCATAATACTTGCGACATCGAGTATTTCAGACAGTTTACTTAAAAACACCAGTTTGCCAATCAGGTTATCTTGCAAGGCTAATGAGTGTCTAAGTGCCTTTAAATGCACGAATAAAGCATTAATCGCTGGTTGAACCTGACCGGATTGGTAGGTTGATATCGCCAAAAGTACCGTTAAACGACTTGCCGTCGCAAGGTATGTATATGCTGGATATTGCTCTGAAATAGTCGGTTTAGTCAGCGTTGTGTATTCACTAAAGCGATGAAATATATTGGCACGCTGCACCAAAATTTGATGCTGTTTATAGAGCTTATTAAGATCACTGTCACTATTAAAAAGAGTCTCTAAACAACCCACTTGCCACGTTTGACAAAAAAGCGGGCCTTGTGGCAGCGATATTTTGTTAATGTCTGGATAGGCCACCACCCGATATGAGTCGTCAGTTTGCGCGCGTTGGAACTGATCGAACATCGCTTGTCCAACAACGGATGGCTGCTGGTTTTCACTGGCGTAAATGCCCGTTAAGAAGAGAAAAGCCTCACTGCTTGTCGTTGGGTCTATTGCGCTGATAAGCTTGGTTGACTCAGCGCTAAGCTTATCATCAACCTGCAATGCAGCCGCTACTGCAATCAGCAATAATATAATGATTAACAACGACTTTTTAAGCAAGATAGCGCGCTTTTCTAAGCTGAAGTGACCACTTTGGCATAAGATGATTTTTCTATGTCAAGCACTTCAACCGTTAATGAAGTCGCTGTTAAGCTTAACTTTTCAAGCTCGGCTAATATCAATTTAGCTAACATCGTTCGTTGTTCTAAACTGCGCCCAGATAAAATTTTAGCGGTGATATGAACAAAAGGCGCTTTAATAGGACCTGACTGATAATGATCAAAACCAATGGTTCTGGTTTTTATGTCGGCATCAGAAAATAATTGCGATTTTTTAGCCCCGTCATACACCGCTTTAAGCAAGCTTAACGGTGCTAAATCATTCGAATGTTCAATAATACAATGTGGCATGGCTAACGTTCCTGTGGAAGTAACTGGCGTTGGACGATCGGTGTTCAATCCAAAATATTATTATTGGCCAGCTGTTATCAGTCAACCGTTATCAGTCGGCATACTCCGCCACATTGTCCGTAAATCACCGCAGGTTAATTAGTCTTGGCTCTGCCATGCTTCAAATGTGAGTGCAATCGTTTCTTGTTCAGTGTTTAACCAAATCTCGCCACCTTGAATTGTAAATTGTAAATTCATGGTTCGCTCAGCCGCATTAGCCAACGCAGTCATCGATTCGTCATCTAAGAAATAAACTGACAAGTTTTTGTATTTTGCGGCGGTAGATTTTTGCTGCTTCCACCAGTTTTTAGCTGAATTTTCACCGTAGGTATAGATAACAGCTTGCTTACCACGCACACTGGATTTTTTGATTCGTTTTTCATCTGGGGTGCCAAGATCAACCCATAATTCAATTTCGTCGCTGTAATTAACTTGCCATAAGTCAGGCTCGTCTTCATCACACAGCCCTTTGGTGAACGTTAGTCGTTCATTGGCATTAACTGCCCAAGCAACGACACGTAACATCATGCGTTGCAGGGTTTCAGATGGGTGCAGTGCAATCGTCAGGCTTTGATCGAGATAGACTTCTCTATCCATATCGGCAACATTAACATTTGCCTTATAAATTGTTGCTTTTTGTGCCATTTTGTTACACTCGTATTTCAAATGCGCTATCTTACTCCAATTGTGTTTACTGTCTAGGTTTTTACTGCTTGAGCCTAATCCGTAAGCTAATTTTGCAAAACATGGGCCATAGATCAATGACAAAAAAATTAACGGTTGAATTATTACTGACAGGCAACGAATTAATGTCTGGTGATGTTGTCGACAGTAACTCAGCAATGATCGCACAACAACTTAGCTTGCTGGGGCTTGAAGTTTCTCGTCGTGTTACGGTAAAAGACAATCTGTCGTTGCTGACCGAAGAAATTATCAGCCAATCGCGCCGCGCTGACATCTTAATTATTAACGGTGGCTTAGGGCCAACCATTGACGACATGACAGCCCAAGCATTAGCTGGGGCTGCCAACACCGCGTTAGTTGTTCACCCACTGGCGCTCGAACAATTGAGCCAATGGTGTGAAAAACGCGGTTATCCGCTTAACCAAGCCAACAAAAAACAAGCTATTTTGCCTCAGGGCTGTGACATTATCGACAATAAAACGGGCAGCGCGCCAGGTTTTATTGTTCAGCTCAACGGCTGTGCTATTTACACCACGCCTGGAGTGCCTCATGAACTACGCACCATGCTTAGCGAGCAAATCAGCCCTATAATATCTCAAACGTTTGATCTCAGCAGCACCACAGATGTCACAAAGTTTCAGGTATTTGGCATTGGTGAGTCAACCATTCAAGAGCGAGTAAGCAACCAGTTAGCTGATTGGCCTGATGATATCGAGTTGGGGTTTCGCGCCGCAATGCCACTGATTGAAATAAAGTTGACCACAGATTCCGAGCAAGGTCATCGTAATAAAGCACACTGGCAACACAAGGTTAAACAATTATTAGGTGGCCATGTGGTTGGCGATAATAAAACCAGCCTCGGCCAAGCGTTAGTAACAGCGCTGGCTGAGAAAAATAAAACAGTGACCTTTGCTGAGTCTTGCACTGGCGGTTTAATGTCGTCGCTGATCACTGAAGTAGCTGGTAGTTCTGGCGTGTTCCACGCCGGTTTTGTGACCTATTCCAACCAAATTAAATCAAAAGTCATTGGAGTAGCGCCGCAAACATTACTAGATCATGGCGCAGTCAGTGAACAAGTCGTATTAGAAATGGCGCAAGGCGCGCTAAGTATGAGCGAGTCTGATTATGTGGTGGCAGTTTCAGGCATTGCTGGCCCTAGCGGCGGCAGTGATGACAAGCCAGTCGGTACCGTCTGGCTTGCTTGGGGCGATAATTCAAAAATGCATAGCTTGGGTTTGTGCATTGCTATGCCGCGCCGCGCCTTTCAGCAATATGTAGCCTCGGTCGGGCTCGATTTAATTCGCCGCTTGGTATTAAATATTAATGACATCCCCTACTACGTCGTCCAACGCCAAATAAAGTAACGCAGCAACAACTATCCTGATACAGGGCAACGACTAAAAATACGACTGAAATAACGTAGTACCGATGTCGGCCAAGATCAATCGTAGCGAGAGCGAACTTGAGCTGGCATCGAGTTTAACTGCTGTTCAACCATCACATTGAAAGTGTTGAGCAGTGGTTCAAAGTTCAAACTATCACCTTCTAACTCAGTCAGTAACTGATAACAGGCTTCAACAGTTGAAAGGCTGTCACTTCTTGACGATTTCCGAATTCGGTAATTGCTTTGATCGCTCGGCGTGATGCCAATACACGGCAATGACTGTAATAGCGGGTTAAGGCAATATATTTTATAGGCCTTTTTCCAGCTGCCATCGAGCACAATAATTGTAATATGACTTAACTTAACACTGCTGTCGGCCTCAAGTTGTTGTTTCAACTGACGGGGACTAATGGCGTTGTCTTGTGGATATAACAACAGCACCTGCTGGTCATTATTAAATAACGCGTTAAATTCGTCATTAGCGCTAAAATCTTCACCGATCATAATTTGACGATGAGTTAAACTCAGCTCGACTATTTTCGCGGTGCCTTTGGCATGTTTCACTTCGCTCGGGTGCTGTAATATAACGAGCTTGACCTGATTATCGAGTGACTTAATCGTGTGACAAAAACACGCCACTGGCGCTCGTAAACAGTGTGCACAACGTGCTCTTTTATTCATTAATTGGGTTCTCGGCTTACGCTTTGCAGCTTTCGTGAGTATAGTAACCTAAGTTTAAGTGCATTAGATCTTCTAAGGGTTGGTTTATTAAGATGTTATTTTCAGTTCGGTCCAAATTATTATTCGCAAAAACACTCACGCCGCAAGGACTCACTATGTGTGCATTGATGGTTATTGCAATGGTTTTAGCGCTATTTCAGCCGATGGTACAACCAGCACTTGAATTTAATCACGAACTCATTAGCAATGGCCAATACTGGCGCTTGCTCACCGGAAACTTTTTGCACACCAACGGCTGGCATTTGTTGTTTAACCTCGCGGGTCTGGTTTTGTTACATTTATTATTTGGTCAATATTTCAGTGCGCGAAGTTTGCTCGGTTTCACCATAATTAATGCCAGCAGTGTCGGCCTGTTGTTGTATTTTTTCAGCCCTGACATCACCTATTACGTCGGTTTGTCAGGTTATCTACATGGCTTATTCGTGGTTGGCTGTTTAAGTGAAATAGACCACGGTATAAAAACCAGTTACCTGTTGCTCGGCGCTATCGCGGCCAAAATTTACTATGAACAAACCTCAGGTGCATCGGCACAAATGAGCGAACTGATTAATGCCAATGTCGCGGTTGACGCCCATTTATACGGCGCCATTGCCGCTCTGCCAATATTTTTGGTTTATTGGTTATATCGTCGCAGCCTAGCGCGTTAGCAATAAATCATTAAGTGCGGCGACATCGTCACGAATTTTAGCCGCTTCCTCAAATTCTAAATTGCGGGCATGCTCAAACATTTCTTGTTCAAATTTCGCAATTTGTTGCTCCAGTTCTTTGTTTGATGACGTCAAATATTGCGCAGTAACATCGGCTACTTTATCGACCACATCGTTCTGACCGACATCGAGCATGTCTGTTACTTTCTTATTGAGACCTTTGGGAGTAATGCCATGTACAAGGTTGTATTCATGCTGGAGTTCACGCCGTGCAGTGGTCGAATCAATCGCCTTTTGCATTGATTTGGTAATTTTATCACCGTATAAAATCGCGCGACCGTTTAGGTTACGCGCGGCACGACCAATAGTTTGAATCAACGAACGCTCAGAGCGTAAAAAGCCTTCTTTATCAGCGTCGAGGATTGCCACCAATGAGACTTCGGGCATATCAAGACCTTCTCGCAACAAGTTAATCCCGATTAAGACATCAAACTTGCCTAAACGTAGATCACGGATTATTTCGATTCGCTCAACCGTGTCGATATCGGAATGCAGATAACGGGCCCGTACACCATGATCATCGAGATATTCGGCTAAATCTTCCGCCATCCGTTTAGTCAGTGTTGTGGCTAACACCCGTTCGTCAAGGGCGACACGAAGGTGTATTTCACTAAGTAAATCATCAACCTGGGTAGATACCGGTCGCACTTCAATTTGAGGATCAAGTAAACCCGTTGGTCGAACAACTTGACGCGCGACTTCGCCATTAGACTTGTTCATTTCATAATCGCTTGGCGTTGCTGAGACATAAATTGTTTGCGGCGAAATCGCTTCAAATTCTTCGAATTTTAAGGGCCTATTATCAAGTGCAGACGGTAGTCTAAAGCCGTATTGCACCAGATTCTCTTTGCGCGATCTGTCGCCTTTATACATCGCGCCTATTTGTGGCACGGTGACGTGCGATTCATCAATAATTAACAGCCCGTCACTTGGCAAGTAATCAATTAAGGTTGGTGGCGGCTCGCCCGGTGCCCGACCTGATAAATAGCGCGAATAGTTTTCAACGCCCGAGCAATAACCTAGTTCATTCATCATTTCGATGTCATAACTAACCCGCTCAGTGATCCGCTGTAATTCAATCGCTTTATTTAAACTGCGGAGCTGCCCTTGGCGCTCAGCCAATTCGGTTTTGATGTGCTCAACCGCCGCCAGAATTTTTTCGCGCGGTGTCACATAGTGAGTTTTGGGATAAACCGTAAAGCGGGCAACCGTTCGTTCAACCGCGCCAGTGAGCGGATCAAACAATGAAATTCGCTCAACTTCATCGTCAAACATCTCTACGCGCATCGCAAGCTTGTCAGAGTCAGCGGGGAACACATCTAACACTTCACCACGGACTCTAAAAGTGCCCCGCGCAAAATCAACATCATTACGCTTGTATTGCAATTCGGCTAAGCGGCGTAAAATACTCCGTTGTTCCATGACCTCACCCACGCGGAAATGCAATAACATTTTCATGTAGGATTCTGGGTCGCCCAAACCATAAATGGCAGATACCGAGGCAATCAACACAACATCTTTACGCTCAATGAGTGCCTTAGTCGCTGATAATCGCATTTGTTCGATATGGGCATTAACCGCGGCATCTTTCTCAATAAAGGTATCACTAGCCGGCATATAGGCTTCGGGCTGGTAATAATCATAATAAGAAACAAAATACTCAACCGCATTTTCAGGAAAAAATTCTTTCATTTCACCATACAGTTGCGCGGCTAACGTCTTATTAGGTGCCAAAATTAAGGTCGGGCGCCCAGTGTGAGCAATAACATTAGCCATGGTGTAGGTTTTACCCGAGCCAGTCACCCCCAGTAATGTTTGGTGAGCCAGACCCGACTCAAGGCCATCTATTAACTGGGCAATGGCAGTGGGCTGATCGCCCGCTGGTTTAAACTGCGAATGTAATTTAAAGGTCACGCTGATTTCTCATTTATCGATACTATGTCGTTAGTGGTGTCTGGCAGTGATTGGTGACAACGTGCAAGCTGGCGTGACAATGTCGCATAAGCGATGATGCCAGAAAAACCACATGCTAGTGCTACGCCAACAAAAAGACCCGTTATACCATTGATTTGACCGCCAATATAAACAAAAGGCACCAACAACACAAACAATCGGATAATATTGAGTTTAAGGGCAGACAATGGTTTATGAAGCGCATTAAAGGATGAGTTACTCAATATGGTGACGCCAATTAAGCCATGGGTTATCGGTACAATCATCAGGTAGCTGACAATTATTTCAATAACTTTAGGATCATCAGCAAATAACTGGGCAATCGGCTGCGCACTAAGCATTAATATTAAATAGACCAATAATTGCCACCACAGTACAAATTTAACGCTGGTATTGTACCCTAGTTTTACGCGGTTATATTGCCCTGCCCCATAGTTTTGGCTAATAAAAGGTGGCAAAGACATCGACAGTGCCAAGACGAAAATAAGCGCAAATGATTCAACCCTGCTGCCAACCCCAAATGCCGCCACCGCTTCGCTACCATAAGAAGCGACCATCGCGGTCACGATACTGGTGGCAATCGGGGTCATCATATTAGAAGCCGCTGCAGGTAAAGCTATCACTAACACCTTTTTGGCAGAATCTATGCTTTGCGCTAGCGAATAGCCCCAACCTAGCATGTTATAGGTGGTGGTCAGGCGATAGAAAACTAAGATGCAGCTAACGATACTTGCAATAATGCTGGCCAGTGCAGCCCCTGTAATACCCATTGGCGCAATGGGGCCATAACCAAATATTAATAGCGGGTCGAGTAACGCATTAATTAACGCGCCCAGTGCCATCACTTTCGCCGGCGTTTTAGTATCACCTGACGCGCGCATCACCGAGTTACCAACCATTGGCATGATCACAAAAACACTACCCAATAACCAAGGCGTCATATATAAACTAATTAAAGTAATGTGCGCTGGCGTGGCACCCAACGCCGTGAAGATTGGTGTTAACACCGACCATACTAATAATGCAACGCCATAGATAAGCACCATCGACAAAATCAGGGCTACCGTTGCATGTTGACGAGCATTAGCTTTATCCTTTTGGCCCAAGGTTATTGCAACGACAGCCGATACACCGACACCAAGGCCAATTGCCAAGCTAATGATAATAAAAGTCACCGGGAAGGTAAAACTAAAAGCAGCTAACGCTTGCGTGCCAAGTAAACTAACAAAGAACGTGTCGACTAAATTAAATGACATTAACATCATTAAACCGAACATCATCGGGATAGTCATATTTTTCAAGGTAGGTTTAACTGGACCGGTTAATAACACCGAAGAATTCATATTGCTCGCAACTTATAATGGCTAGAATGTAAATTTTAACAGAAAGACCAATAACAATGAACAATCAAGCCAAGCTTAACCCCGCAAAATTTGACTTTATTCTATTCATTTTTTGAATAAATAACAGCCTATCTAATTATTGTTTTTGGACTTGTTACCCAGGCCGATTGACACAAATTAACCTGTTGAATTTTAAAGAAAAACATCACCTGTACAAAAAACAACTATATCATCGCCAAGCCGCATGGGCACTGGCTTAGCCGCGCTTATAAATTTCCATGAACATAGTTATCCACAGATTTAGTGGATAACTATGCTCAGCCCTTTAATTATCAGTGCTTCGCTATTACAACTAATATTTTGATTAAGTCGGTATAAAATTTCTTTTATATCAATTTAGCTAACTATCACCATTTCATTTGTTTTTTGTTATGAGATAGTTTCCCAACGCAATATCTAGAGCAATATACTATTGTATAATCAGCGAGACTCATTGGATAAATGGTAAGTATCACTTTTGATCTCGCTAATTCTAAACTTTGGCCATTAGTTAAGTGTCAAAAAATTACTTAAACAGGGTTTATTTAACTAGCGTTAAAAACTTAAGGCTAAAAAATAGACTATTTCGTGTTTTATTGGCTAGTAATGCAACTAATTGCTTAAGTGTCAGCCAAACAGTGACTTTTTTGAAATTAGCCTGTTGACAGTTATCAATCAAGACTTTAATATGCGCTCCGTCTTACAGACAAAGGTTCAACAGCAGCACGGACGGCAGTAATGCTTAAGTATTGTATTAACCTTAGAAGTGGACAAGTTATCCCTGACAGTCCTGATGGTAAAACATCTATGTATTAGATTGGATGATGAAAAATGATTCCCCGATAGTTCAGTTGGTAGAACGCCGGACTGTTAATCCGTATGTCGCTGGTTCGAGTCCAGCTCGGGGAGCCAAAATCTAGATTTTAATATCTGTATATTATATAAGATATTGAAAATACATATTTTAAGTAGTATCTTGTTTGGGATTGATTTTGACGTTTATCGATAACCTAGGTTATTTATGAATTAATTATCAATAGTTTGTAAGATTAACTTAAATACTTTGTAGTTCCCTGATAGTTCAGTTGGTAGAACGCCGGACTGTTAATCCGTATGTCGCTGGTTCGAGTCCAGCTCGGGGAGCCAATTTCAAAACACCCTCCTGTAATAATTTTCTCGTATAAAATCCCGCAATCGTAAATAAATAACATCTAAAGAAGTCCACTATCTTTATCTGTATCTTCATCACCTTTTAACGATTAAGTAATGCCTCTAGTACTGCTCGCTATGCAAATATCAATCCTCGACAAAATTAATCGCCATTAAAAATAATATCCCCCTGATTACTGCTTTATAGATCGCTTAATAACAAATTCTAAATTAGCTAAAATCTTTGATAAATGTAACTTTTTTGTAAATTTTAACGCCCAAACTACGACCAGCTCTTTTATCTGACCTGTGCACCAATTTGTTTCATCAATTTGTTAACTCCCTTCACTATATGTGGTTGTTTCCAGCGCAAGAAACGCGGATAATAGCGCCATAATTTTATAAAAAACAAATCTACAATGGTCGAGTATCTTTTACTGTTAATTAGCACGGTGCTGGTTAATAACTTTGTCTTAGTCAAATTCCTTGGCTTGTGCCCTTTCATGGGGGTTTCAAGTAAGTTGGAATCGGCCATTGGCATGTCTATGGCAACCACATTTGTGATGACCGTTGCGTCATTATGCAGCTATCTCGTTAACGAATACCTGCTGGCACCGTTTGGGCTTGAATATTTACGGACCTTGAGTTTCATTTTGGTCATTGCGGTTGTCGTGCAATTTACTGAAATGGTCGTTAGAAAAACCAGTCCAACGCTTTATCGCATGCTCGGGATCTTTCTACCGCTTATCACCACTAATTGCGCAGTGCTCGGCGTAGCCTTACTCAATGTTAATGAACAACATAACTTTGTCGATTCGATTGTTTATGGCTTTGGCGCGGCACTCGGGTTCTCGTTAGTGCTCATCATGTTCTCTGCGATGCGTGAACGCATAGCAGCAGCTGATGTGCCACTGCCTTTTAGGGGCGCGTCTATTGCAATGATCACGGCCGGATTAATGTCGCTTGCCTTTGCAGGTTTCACCGGGTTGGTGAAGTAAGATGGAATTTTTATTAATTGCCATTGTGGTTTTAACTGTCTTAGCGCTAATTTTTGGTGCCCTACTTGGTTTTGCTTCCATAAAATTTAAAGTAAAAGAAGATCCTGTTGCTCAAAAAATTGACCTTATTTTACCGCAAACTCAATGTGGACAATGTGGTCACCCCGGCTGTCGACCTTATGCCGAAGCCGTTGCAAACGGTGAAGCTATTGATAAATGTGCACCCGGTGGTCAGGCGACCATAGTGCAAATAGCCGATTTAATGGGGGTGCCAGTTCCTGAAAAAAATAGTGATGAAGCGGCCCCAGTAAAAACCGTGGCCTTTATCATTGAAGATGACTGTATTGGCTGCACTAAATGTATCCAAGCCTGTCCGGTTGATGCCATTTTAGGCACCACCAAGCAAATGCACACGGTAATAGCCGATGAATGTACAGGCTGCGATCTGTGTGTTGAGCCCTGCCCGGTTGACTGCATTGAAATGCGCCCAGTCGCTACTACCCCGAAAAATTGGAACTGGCAATTAAATGCTATCCCCGTAAAGCAGTTGGAGTCTTGACTTGAAAACAATCCTTAACCTAGTCGATGACGGACAATTGTGGCAGTTCCATGGCGGTATAAAACCACCAACACGCAAAAAATTAACGCACAAAGTCAGCATTAGTGAATTGCCGCTGCCCCAGCAATTATTTTTATCTTTGTCACAACATATTGGCCAAGCAGCTATCCCAGTGGTGGCTGCAGGTGACTATGTCACAAAAGGACAATTGCTGGCGAAGCAAGACGGCTTTATTTCGGCGGCCATTATCGCGCCAACCTCTGGTACCATCAGCGACATCAGGTTGCACAATAATACCCACGCGTCGGGCATTCAAGCCTCAACCATTATTTTAACCCCTGATAAGCTCGAGCAATGGCGTGAGCAACAGCCGCTAACATTGAACGACGACAAGTCGGTATTACTGGAAAGAATACAACTGTCAGGCATTACCGGCTTGGGCGGTGCTAGTTTCCCGACCGCGGTAAAACTAGCAGCCACAGCCGCGATTGATTTTTTAATTATCAATGGCGCCGAATGTGAGCCCTATATCACCGCTGATGATTTATTGATGCAAGAGCGTAGCGATAGCATCGTCGCTGGCATCGAAATAATGCACAAACTATTGTCGCCACAACGGGTCATTATTGCGATTGAAGATAATAAGCCACTGGCAATAGCCGCGCTTAAGCAAGCCGTTAAAAAGGTAGCAGACCGACTCACGATTATTGTTCGCTCAATTGCGACTATTTACCCGGCCGGTGGTGAAAAGCAGCTGATTGAAATGCTCACCAGCAAACAGGTGCCTAGCGGTAAAATTCCCGCCGATATCGGCATTGTGATGCAAAATGTTGCCACAAGTTACGCGGTAGCCCAAGCCGTGTTAGCAGATATTCCCTTACTATCACGAATAGTTACCGTCACGGGTGATTTAGTCAATAAGCCGGGCAATTACGAAGTTCTTATTGGTACGCCGATTGAAACTTTGTTAAAACACGCTGAGTTTAAAGCCCAGCCTCAGCAAAAAATAATTATTGGCGGCCCAATGATGGGCTTTGCTTTGCACCATATTGATGCTCCGGTGGTTAAATCAACCAATTGCGTCATTGCCGCAAGTAAACATGAACTGCCAGAGCCGCCACCGGAGCAAAACTGTATTCGCTGTGGCGATTGCGAGCAGGTTTGTCCGGCTAATTTGTTACCGCAGCAATTACAGTGGTATGCCAAAGATCAAGATCAAGCCAAATTACTCGATCATGACCTGTTCGACTGTATTGAATGTGGTGCCTGTGCCTTTGTCTGCCCTAGTGCTATTCCTTTGGTCCAGTATTATCGCGTTGCCAAGGCTGAAATACGTCAAACTAACGAAGATAAACGTCAAGCAGACCGCGCTAAAGAGCGTTTTGAGCAACGTAACCTACGATTAGAACGCGACAAAGAAGAACGAGCGCAGCGCAGCAAAAAAGCAGCGGAAGCACGGCAGCAAGCAATGGCTAAAACCTCTGCAGGCGATGCTGTTGCCGCCGCGTTAGCCCGAGTGAAAGCCAAAAAGGCTGCAGCGCAGCAAACCGACGCCCCGAGCGATAGTGGCAAAGACCGGGTTGCCCAAGCCATTGCGCGTGCAAAGGCTAAAAAAGCGCAACAGCCAGGTCAGCAAGCCGTGCCAACTAGCGACAGCCCTGCACCCGTAACAGCTACAAACCATTCAGATGCAGCGCCATCAACTGGCAATGCTCAAAAAGATCGAGTAGCAGCGGCCATTGCCCGCGCTAAAGCAAAAAAATCTCAAGCCCAGCCTGAGCAATCAGAGTTAGCCAGTAGCGGCGCAGCAGAAGAAGATCCTAAAAAGGCTCGCGTCGCTGCGGCAATAGCGCGTGCTAAAGCAAAGAAAGCTGCTGCGCAAGCCGATACACAGCCAGTAGAAACAATTGAAGCTGACTTATCAGTCAAATCAACAAACGAACTTGAGTCAAATGTTGAGCCGATACTCGAGCCAAGTGCTGAGCCAGCAATAGATCCACAAAAAGCTCGTGTCGCCGCAGCAATAGCACGTGCTAAAGCAAAAAGAGCCGCCGCGCAGGCTGATACACAACCAGTAGAAACAGCTGAAGCTGACTTGTCTGTTACAACAAGCGAACTTGAATCAAGTGTTGAGCCAGCGGTAGATCCACAAAAGGCCCGAGTCGCCGCAGCAATAGCACGTGCTAAAGCAAAAAGAGCCGCCGCTCAAACAGAGCAGCAGCCGAAAACCCTAGCACCTGATTTACCTGCTGAGCCTATAGGTACAACGGAGCAAGCTAGTGCGCAGAATCCAGCGGCCAGCGACGACAAAAAAGCACGGATAGCTGCAGTCATTGCAAAAGCTAAAGCAAAGAAACTCGCTCAGCAAACTGACCACAACAATAACCTCGACCAGACTTAACAGGTAAGCTTTATGTATTTATCAGTGACTCCGTCACCACACCGCCATGGCAATACGAACACTGCCAGCATCATGCGAAATGTTATTCTGGCGACCTTGCCAGGGATCTTAGCGCTGGTTTATTTTTTTGGTTACGGTGTGCTTTTTCAAATTGCCATTTGTGTTGCGACCGCTATCGCCAGTGAAGCCGCTATTTTAAAATTGCGAAATAAAAATATTCGGGTCCACCTGAGTGACAATACCGCGCTGCTAACAGGTTTGTTGATTGGCATTGCGATCCCGCCGCTAGCCCCTTGGTGGATTGGTATCATCGGCACTAGCTTTGCGATCATTGTCGCCAAACAATTATACGGTGGCCTTGGTTTTAACCTCTTTAACCCAGCAATGATTGGCTATGTCTTGTTACTTATTTCATTTCCTGTTGCGATGACCAATTGGCTGGTACCACTTGAACTGAGTCAGTTTAGCCTGAGTATTGCTGACTACATTTCAGCCATCGCGACCGGTTACACCACCTCAGGGCTGACCGTAAACGAATTAAGGCATGGCCTTGACGGCGTAACAATGGCGACCCCACTTGATACCCTAAAAACAGATTTAACTTTAGGGCTAACCAGTGGCGAAAGTCAGTCTAAAGCTATTTTTGACAATATTGCCGGAGTCGGTTGGCAATGGGTAAACATTGCGTTTGCGCTTGGTGGCCTAGTGTTACTAAAAATGGGGATTATTCGCTGGCATATTCCGGTTGCGGTTTTAGGCTCATTAGCGGTTTGCTCATTAATTGGTATCGTACTTGATCCTGACGCCAATGGTTCGCCACTGTTTCATCTTTTTAGCGGCGCGACCATGCTTGGGGCATTCTTTATTGCAACCGATCCGGTAACAGCGGCGACCAGCAATAAAGGCCGGATCTTGTTTGGCCTGATGATCGGTTTTTTAACCTATATCATCCGAACGTTTGGTGGCTTCCCTGATGCTTTTGCTTTTGCCGTATTACTTGCCAATATGACGGTGCCAGTAATTGACTACTATTCAAAACCAACCACTTATGGCCGAGGCAGTAACAATGAATAAAATAATCAGTAAAAATGGCCTGATTTTGGCTGGTTTTGCGCTGGCTGTAACCAGTGTTGTCGCTATTACCGAACTGCTAACCAAAGACGAAATAGCGCGCCAAGAGCAAAAACAATTATTAAAAGTGCTCGATCAAGTCATTGAGCCTACTAGCTACAACAATCAATTATTTATGGCGTGTGTGCCAACGCAATCTCAGCAGTTCCTTGGCAGTGAAAAAATACAACGGGCATTTTTAGCCTTTAAAGATCAAAAACCTATTGCCGCCGCCATAGAAACCATTGCGCCAAATGGCTACAGCGGCAATATCTATTTGGTGGTCGGCATCACATTCGATGGCATGGTGACAGGCGTTAGAACCTTAGCCCATCAAGAAACCCCAGGGCTGGGTGACAAGATTGAACGGGCAAAATCAGACTGGATTACCTCCTTTAATCAACTTAAAATAACCAGTCATAAAGATCCACTGTGGCAAGTAAAAAAAGATGGTGGCCAATTTGATCAGTTTACTGGTGCAACTATTACGCCTCGCGCGATTGTTGCTGCAGTAAAAAATAGCCAAATTTATTTTGAGTTAAACAAACAAGCGCTCTTTAGTAGCAAGCAACGTTGCGGAGAATTGTCATGAACCAATATGCAGAATTAACTTGGCAGGGTTTATGGAAAAACAACCCGGGTTTGGTGCAATTGCTTGGGTTATGTCCATTGCTGGCAGTAACCTCGACCTTAACTAATGCACTAGGCATGGCCATTGCTACCATGGCGGTATTAATTGGCTCAAATGCCACGGTATCACTGGTTAGGCAATGGGTACCGAAAGAAATCCGGATCCCAATTTTTGTGATGATTATTGCCGGTTTTGTGACGTGTATTCAGTTACTTTTTAACGCTTACGCCCATGGGCTCTATCAGTCGCTTGGTATTTTCTTACCACTAATTGTCACCAACTGTGTGATCATCGGTCGCGCAGAAGCTTTTGCCTCAAAAAATTCATTGTTACCTTCTATTTTCGATGGTTTCATCATGGGGCTAGGTTTTACCATCGTGCTGGTATTATTGGGCGCAATCCGTGAAGTATTAGGTCAAGGCACCTTGTTTGATGGCGCACAGCTACTGCTTGGCGATTGGGCTGTGTCACTGCGGATTGAGTTGCTGGAAATTGACCAATCATTTTTATTTATTATGCTGCCACCGGGCGCGTTTGTCGCAATGGGCTTTATTATTGCGCTAAAAAACTCACTCAATTCACGGGTTGAGGCTTTCGTTGAATCACCTGCTGTGGTCGAAAAGCCACAACGCGTTAGAATTAAGTGATGCCATTATGAATAAAGTAAAACGTCAGAAAATTTTAGAAATTTTACGCGATGATAACCCGCACCCAGAAACCGAACTAAATTTTAGCTCGCCCTTTGAATTACTAGTAGCAGTAACACTCTCAGCCCAAGCGACGGATGTTAGTGTCAATAAAGCGACCGATAAGTTATTTCCGGTCGCCAATACCCCCCAAGCCATTGTCGATTTAGGGGTTGCTGGCCTATCTGATTACATAAAAACTATTGGTTTGTATAACTCAAAGGCTAAAAATGTCCATAAAGCCTGTCAAATGTTAGTCGACTTACACAATAGTGAAGTACCACAGAATCGTGAAGCGCTTGAAGCATTGCCCGGTGTCGGACGTAAAACCGCCAATGTCGTGCTTAACACCGCCTTTGGTTGGCCAACCATTGCGGTTGATACCCACATATTTCGCGTGTCGAATCGCACCAAGTTAGCTATGGGTAAAAATGTCGACCTAGTTGAACAGAAATTACTTAAAGTGATCCCCAAAGAGTTTATGGTCGATGTTCACCATTGGCTTATTTTACTCGGTCGCTATACCTGTATCGCGCGTAAACCCCGCTGTGGTTCGTGCCTTATTGAAGATCTGTGTGAGTTTAAAGACAAAACCGAATAACCCACAATTTTGCGGTGGCAAGCGTAACAGGCGGGCAGCAAAAATCGTTTTCAATTAATTGATCTCAAGATATCGCTGCTGCACTTTGTCACCAGCAATAAAAGAGTCAGCTTATAAACCTGACTCTTTTTTATTACGGTAAAGCTGCTGCTCAAACTGTTGAAATTAAGCACCAAGTACTTATGCTGGCTTAATTACAAAATGTTACGTTATGCTGATTGCTCGCTTGCGCTATAAACAACGCTTTGACTCACGCCCTTGCACTTGGCGTCAGCCAGCGCGATCTGAGCATTTTTAATCGCAGCAATAGCTGAACTGCTCGATTGCCAGTGATAACTGCAACCGATACTGACGGTGATTGTATCAACCTCTTCAAAAGAGCATGAGGCAATGTAACTGCAAATCTTTTTCGCGGTATTGTGGAGCTTTGCTTCATTGGTATCAGAAAAAATCAGCAAAAATTCATCGCCTGCCCACCGACCAAAAACATTATCGGGATTGGTGCCCTTTTTAAGTAACATTGCCAATCGTTTCAAAATATTATCACCGACTTGGTAGCCGTAGGTATCATTTAAATGTTTAAACTTATCGATATCGATGATCAAAACACCTAAGCCATGATCGTAATGTTTTACTACCTTGGTTTCTTGTTCAAGAATCTCGTTAATTTTGTGGCGATTAAAGACACCGGTTAAGTTATCGTATTGGGATGATTTCTCTAGGTATTCACGCTCTTTACTGAGGATTTGTTCGCGTACTTTTCCTTTCACTAATGCGTCGGAACGTTTACCTAGTTCAATATTTAACTGATTAAAGTTGTCGGTCAGTTTATCTATTTCATCGATACCAACCGAATCAAGCAAGATGAGATCGTCACTTTTTCCCAAATTGGCGGTATGGGTTGCGAGTTTTTCTATCGGCGTCGAAATTTTTCGCGATAATACCCGTGACTTTTTCACCAAATATAAAAAGAACAGCACATAAAAAACTAATATGACAATGATAGCGGCATAACCAATATCGGTGCTAAGCTTACGCAATGTTGTCATCGGCTGTAGCACTATGCTGCTATTAACAAGTGTTAGCATGCGCCAACCTGTTTCTGGAATAACCCCAACCTTTAAAATATAATTTTCGTTGTTAAATGTCAGTTCATAAGTACCACCATTATCGGTTAAGATCACATGAGCAAGCTTTTTCATCTCTGGGTTATTTGATTGTAGTATGCTGTATTCTTTAGGTTTATAGGTTGTTTCTTTAACTTTGACATACGGTTGTGTTGAGGTGATTTCTTTAATACCAAGTAACTGTTCTATTTCTTTGGTCATCGCTAAAATACCGCCTTCGCTGTCAACGACAAAAGAACTTGAGTCCCAGGGTAGCTCAATATTGAGGAAATCATCAACAATGGTTGAAATCGTGACATCAAGGCCAGTAACGCCTTCGAGCTTGTTGTTGTGATAAATAGGCGTCACGGCTGAAACCATCCAACCTAAACCATCGTTCTCGAGATAGGCCTTAGTCCAGACTGTTTTTCGCTCAGGGTTATGTTGTTGATCCGCTAAATAGTAAAAATTGTAATCCTTCAGCGCTACGTCAGCGCCAAATTGATTAGGTACATCGTCAATAAATGGATATATCCGTACCATATTGTCTTGAGTATTAAGATAGGCTTGCGTGACAATGCTATTAGTATCGACAATATTTTTAAGTAAAGGATCGAGTGTTTCAGTACACTTTGCTTTGCTTTTTTGCTCGGGGCCCAGCACCGTACTTTTAGCATAATAGAGACTGCCGCCGCCATTATTACGTAATTTGTAGTAAGCGCCATTTTTGTGAACCCCGTATTTCGCTTGGCCATTGGGCTGTTCGCACGATTTGTCTGATGAGAAAAACGTCTCATGATCTAATCGTAATAATTGGGTTAATTGCGAAATGCCGATAAGTTTTAAATTGATGTTGCTCACTTCTCGATCCACAATTTGCTCTAAACTGGTCACGGTTTCGGTATATAGGGCTTCTTTGTGCGCCTCTGACATGTACTGATTAATACCAAAATATAATAACAGTAATAATAATTCGATAAATAGAATTGGCGCCAGTGCACTAGAAAGGTAACTTTTATAGATCACACTTTGTAGGCGCAAGCTTTTGAACAAGGATGGTTCATCAGTCTTTGTCATCTTCTATAATTCCATTTATTTAGATGAGGGCTGCTAATTAAAAAGCTTAGTTAAAAACATAATAACGGTGCACAGTTAAATACAATGGTGCAAAATATCGCTTAAACAAGCAAGCACTATTTATGAGCGATTACGACTTAACTATCGGACTTAAAACTATATTAAGACGACTCTTAAAGAGAAGTTTTACTCTGTAAATAGCTTAACTCTGTCGGTTTAGTGTTAGTGAATTGGCAGTTGTCAAGATTGAGGCTCGGCTTAATCCAATGAGCATGCCCTAAGACAAAAGAAATAAGCACTCGTCATTAAAGTCAGCGCTCGCCGATTGAAAAATATCAACCGACTAATGTATCGAATAGAAAGTAATAGATATCTATCCTGCCTTAATGTCATCTATCACCAAATTAACCAAGAGTAACAATCTCTATTTTCGTAAAAATTGAACAAGAGTGGCCGACATGGCTTAACGGTGATATTAATTATTGGCTTTTTATTCAAGCGCTACAGCGAAACAATCCTCAGTTGTGGTTCGTACCTTATTGAAAAGCGGACTAATTTAAACAAAAGTTTTAAACAATTGAACAATCAAATTCCCAGATTAAAATCGTTGCGCAAAATGACTCTAATACAATGTTATTTATCACTATTTTATGAGACAATGCTAAATTCAACATAAGCTCAACTATCAACTCCATAGATTGTTGTTAGCACAGCTATAAGTACAGATTTTATTAATATCTTTGCTAAACCCATATCATAATAAGAACGGTTAACCCTTGATGTATTTTAATAAAAATAACCTTTGGATAGTCTTTTATTTAGTGGCTTTTTTCTGGCTACTTTCTTTTAGTGTCGCGCTAAGTTCGATCTATAAAAATACCTTTCGTGAAGTTATTATTGAGCAAGAAAATCTCACATCAATGACGGCAAATTCACTCACCGATTCTTTACACAAATATGAAGTGATATTAAACATATTTGGCGAGCTACTTGAAAACTGCCTACTTACCGATAAAGAACTTTCTCAAGCTAGAATCTATTCTTTCGTCAATTCGGACCCCTCTATTTTAGCGGTTGGTTTTTTTAAACCCGACGGCCGACTACTTTTAGGCTATCCACTCTCTGCATCATTGGTTCATCAACCGTTAAATCATATCGCCGAAACAAAAAGTACCTTTCAATACACGCTTGATTCGAAAGAAATGGTTATTGGCCGGACGTATTTTAACGATTATTTAGGGGAGCTTATAATTCCGGTAAGAAAATCCGTTAGAAATAAACAAGGAGAGGTGATTTTTGTTGTGTCTTTGGCAATTAGTTTAGAAAAAGGATTTAGCTACTTTATCGATAATATAGAGCAATCCCCGAGTCATAATAGCTATTTATACCGGGAAGTAGACCGATATCTTCAACTTGCCCCGATCAAAAAAATTAATGATAAGTCTATTTATAGCTATCAAATACCCGTAGCCGAAATCAATGATGCGATAAAAAAATTAGAGCTGACAACAGATATGTCGTATGACCAAATTAAAGCGTCAGGCAAAGTAATAACCCAAGAGGTAAAACGCTCGTCACAGCAATTACTTTCGACTAATTATTATCTGACACGCTATCAACTTTGGCTAACCACTGAAATTAGTAAAGATGTAATCGTTAATAACTTAATCAACAAGTCATTATTACTGTTTTTTGCTCATTTATTTTCGATAATTGTGATCTTTTTTCTGTTTCGAAAAGTCGCAACAGGTCACAAAAAACAATCCGATTTATTATTTTTTCAAGCGAGCCATGATTACCTGACTAATTTACACAACCGATTTTATTTAGACCAACAGATCAGTAATTTACCTCCAAACACTGCTTATCATCTAATCTATTTCGATATTGATAATTTTCAGAAAATAAATAACAATTTTAATTATAAAATCGGTGACAAGCTGCTGATCAAATCATCTAGGTTGCTAGAGTCATTTATCGCGGCGGATGATTTATTAATAAGAGCTTCCAGTGATAAATTCGTGATCGTTTCTTTTAGTCGAAACAAACAACAAGTCAATGAACTTGCTAAGAGAATACTCAATGGTTTCAACCATACTTTTAATGTTGAACAGTACAAAATTAAAATATCGGTCAATATCAGTATTGCTAGCAATGATTCCGGGTCCACAGAGCTGTTAACTCTCGAACAGGTCAAGAGAAATTCTGTGTTGGCGATGAAAGTAGCAAAGACACATAGTGAGCATCTTAGCTTTTTTGAAGATGAATTATTGGCGTCGTACCTTGAGCGCAATGAAATAGAGCTTCAGTTAAAAACAGCGCTAACCAACAATGAAATATACATGGTATATCAACCTCTTTTTGCTAAAAATGAACAACTCATTGGGGTTGAGGCGCTGATCCGTTGGAACAACTCAAAACTGGGTTTAGTGTCTCCTGAGACGTTTATCGCTATCGCTGAATCGACCCGTGAAATTTGTTCTTTAGGTGAGTTTATTTTACAAACGAGTATGCAAGAAATTAAACAGGTTATTGACTCAACCAACATTGAACTCGCTTTATCAATTAATATTTCAGTATGCCAGTTCCAACAAGAATATTTCTTTGAAGACCTTGAGCATTTTATCGATATTACTGACTTTAATCGATTACAGTTAAAACTTGAAGTTACAGAAAATGTCCTAATAGATGATATTGAAAATATTCGTAATTTGTTACTTAAAATTAAACACCAAGGGATCCAAATTTCTCTCGACGACTTCGGCACGGGTTATTCATCATTATCATTATTAAAAAACTTGCCGCTTGATGAACTAAAAATTGATAAAAGTTTTGTGATGGATATGTTGTCAGATCCTGATTCATATGCAATGGTCGAAGCTATTATCGCTATTGCAAAACAACGAGATTTAGCAATTGTCGCTGAGGGCGTTGAAACCCAAGAGATTGCTCACGCATTAGAAAACTTAGATTGTGACGTCTTTCAAGGCTATTTTTATGCTAAACCGCTACCCAAAAATGAACTAATTGACTTTATTAAACATAAAATGACAATTAATTAATAGCTGGGCCAATCCATCAAAAATAGTCCTTACACCGTAGCCTCTAGATTTTTTTGTTGATTTCACAATAATGAAATCAACTTCTTAGCCGATAAAATAAGCAACTGGCGATTGACAAAGTCCCTGATATGTTCTTAGATAATACTTACTTTGCAAGGGGTGAGATCTATGAGTAAACGTGTATTAGTTATTACAGACATAGAAAACGACGACATGCTGGCGCTAGAAAAGGCCCGTGATATCGCTTTACCCATGGCCGCAACCATGGAAATAATTAAATTTATTAATCACGATAACGTACCTCAGAGCCAGCTAGCACAACGAGCAGACCAAGAGCAGCAATCACTTTCAGTGACATTAGCTAAGGTTTTCGAATCTACTGCCGACATTACCAGCCAAGTTATTATTACCAACAATCTTGCTGATTGGGTGGTCAAATATTGCGAGCAACACAGTATTGATCTTGTCATAAAAGCAGGTCATCGTAGTGAGTCACTATTCCATACCCCCTGTGATTGGCAACTTATCCGACATTTAGCTTGCCCAATTTTAATCGCCAGTAATGTAAAATGGAAAACCAAGGCAAATATATTATTAGCCTTGAATTTATCGAGCAATGGCGCAAACCACCATCAACTAAATGGCTTAATTTTAGACTGGGGACAAACTTGGTCCCAAGTTACTCAAAGCCAATTACACGCAACCTATAGTATTCCCATTGCTAAACCATTACTTGAGTTTGACGTGGTAGACGCCTACTCTGTTGAACAAAAAAAAGCCCCCGCGGCCAAAGAAAAAATGCACAAATTATTGGCTGACTTTGATATGGAATCAATTAAAAGTCATATCTCAGCAGGACCACCAGACCGTACCATTCCCCACATGGCCAATCAATTACGCAGTAACCTTGTCATTATTGGCAGCGTCGGCCGCGCCGGTATTAGCAGTTGGTTGCTGGGCAATATTGCCGAAAAAGTGCTTCACCACTTACGAACCGATTGCTTAATCATCAAACGACCTCAAGATTAAAAGACTCAAACCAGCACGACGCAAACTAGAAAGTACAGCTAGCAGTAATTTGTTTTTGACCATGGACTAACGATTGAACCGCCTTTGCGGCAACCGGTTGTTCCATTGGTTGATCAAGGAGAATTATGCGTTACATATTGAGCTTATTGTTTTTGTTGATAGGATTTTGGTTGGTGAATTCTGGCTACTACACGGGTTTATTACTCGCATTAGGCTTGGGCTCTATTACCTTGGTCTTGCTAATTTGTCACCGTATGAACATCATTGATCATGAGTCCTGGCCGTTACAACTGCTTCCAAATATTTTTCCTTTTTATGGCTGGTTAATTAAAGAAATTGTGTTGGGCTGCATCGAAGTGCTCAAACTGATAGTGCAAGGGCCAAAATTAATCAGCCCTGAGGTTTTCTCGCTGAAATTAGATTTTAATGATGAAATCAGTAAGGTGATTTTTGCCAACTCAATCACCTTGGTGCCCGGTACCCTAACCCTTGAAATCAAAAATGACACGATTGTCGTTCATGCGTTAACTCGTAAACTCGCCGACGATTTGCGCAGTGGCGAACTGGCGAGTCGAGTCAAAAGATTAGAAAAGTCATGTTAGCTGCCGCGCTAATAGCCATTCTAGTCGTGATGTTGCTCGCTTTATGCCGCGCCTTTATCGGCCCGAGCCTTTATGACCGAATTTTGGCGGTGAATATGTTTGGGACCCAAACTGTTTTATTTATCGCGGTATTAGGTTTTTTCTTTGGCCGCCCTGATTTTCTCGATATCGCGCTGGTATACGCATTGCTAAACTTTATTAGCACCGTTGGCATCTTACGTTATGTTCAGCACAGTGTGGATAATCCACCGTGCTCACCAGACAAGGAAGGCTGATGACATTTATTATCAATAGCCTGAGTTTTGTGGCGATATTGTTAGGTGTCATTTGCATTGTTATTGCTGCTATTGGCAATTTTCGTTTACCTGATTTTTATACCAGGCTGCACGCGGCTGGCGTTGCAGATACCTTAGGCGTTGGCCTGATATTAGTGGGTTTAATGTTGCAAAGTGGCTGGGATACAAGCTTGAGCAAGTTATTTGTACTGCTCGTTTTTATTCTCATTAGCGGCCCAACAGTTAGTTATGCATTAGCCCACGCCGCAACTAAGGATAAGTTAAGCTCCAAAATTCCAAACGCTGACCATCAAGACTCAAACCTTGTAGACTCAAACCAAAAAAACTCTCAACATCAAACTTCTGCCGATGACATCGCAACAGATAAAACCAAAGGAGATCAATTATCGAATCATTAATTGATATCAGTTTATTGTGTTTGTTACTGCTCACTGTTTGCGGGATCACCCTAAGCTATGATTTGCTCGCCAGCGTGATGTTATTGAGTATTTATAGTTTGTTGTGCGCCAGTTTTTTCGTCCTGATGGACGCGGTTGATGTCGCTTTTACCGAAGCGGCGGTGGGCGTGGCCATTTCAACATTATTATTGCTGTCGACCTTATCGGTCACTGGCCGTTTTGAAAAAAAACAGCGCCAACAACCGAAACTTGCATTAGCTGTCGCGGCCTTTACCACTGGATTATTAATTTACGGCACCGTGCAAATGCCGCCATTTGGCGCAGCAAGTGCGCCGATTCATCAGCATGTCGCTTCGTATTATATTAATCAATCGTATGGCGATACAGGTATCGTCAACATCGTCACCAGTGTCTTGGCAAGCTACCGAGGTTACGATACCTTGGGTGAATTACTGGTGATTTTTAGCGCCGGCATTGGCGTGCTTGCTTTGTTAGGCAGCCGCATGATCAAAGATAAATCACCCGCTAACGAATCAATTGCTGGCACCATGAGTGAGCATCATATCTTACGGATTGTTGCAAAAGTGATTATCCCCTTTATTTTATTGTTTGCATTATATGTCCAGTTTCACGGTGATTTTGGTCCAGGTGGCGGCTTTCAGGCCGGGGTTATATTTGCGACCGCAATTATTCTCTATACCATGATCTTTGGCCTGCCCGCTGCCGTCAAACTAATCAGCATTGCCTGGCTTGAATTTTTGGCCGCGCTCGGTGTTTTATTCTATGGCAGCATTGGGCTGCTTTCACTATTAGCCGGACAAAATTTTCTTGATTATAAGGTGTTAGCACAAAACCCAATCGCTGGCCAACATCTGGGAATTTTCGCGGTCGAGCTGGGCATAGGCCTAACCGTTGCCTCGATTATCTTGTTAATTTTTATGTTATTTACCAGTCAAATCCCTAAATTAGGGGGCTATGATGAATATAAGTGATTCATTTAATTACTGGGTGGTGATGCTAGTGATGATGAACGGTTTATATATCGTGATCGCACAAGCTAACTTGGTCAAGAAAATCATTGGCCTGACTATTTTTCAAAGTGCCATTTTCATTTTCTTCATTAGCATGGCCAAAATAAACGGCGCAACCGCACCTATTTTGGATAAAAGCAGCAGCGCCGCAGCAACCTTGTACTCGAACCCATTACCTCATGTGTTAATGCTAACCGCCATCGTAGTGAGTATTTCGACCACTGCGCTGGCTCTTGCTTTAATTATCCGAATTAAGCAACGTTATGACACCATCGAAGAAGATGAAATCCAGGCTAAGGATCGTCAACAATGATCGCTCAGCTGCCGATTTTACAAGTTATTGTGCCGCTGATTGGCGCGCCGTTATGTCTGCTGATAAGTCGACCAACGCTGGCATGGCTGTTTGCGCTGTTGGCTAGTTTTACGTCCTTTGTGATATCGATGATGTTAGTCAACCAAGTCATGGACAGCGGCCCAATTAATTATGCACTTGGTGGTTGGAGCGCGCCTATCGGCATTGAGTATCGAATTGATTATCTCAACGCCTACCTATTATTAATCGTGTCAGGCATGAGCAGTATCATTTTGTTAGCCGCCAATACCAGTCTTAAGGCCGAATTGGCCACCCATAAACATCGATTGTTTTATGTCCTTTATTTGGTGTGCTTAACCGGAATGCTCGGCATCATTGCCACTGGCGACGCTTTTAATGTGTTTGTCTTTTTAGAAATAGCGGCGCTTTCAACCTACACCTTAATAGCCCTGGGCAAAAACCGACGCGCATTAACCGCGTCATTAACCTATTTATTAGTGGGTACTATTGGCGCGACCTTTATTTTGATCGGCATCGGTTTAATGTACATGTTAACGGGTACCTTAAACATGCATGATCTGGCGCTGCGACTGGCCGACGTATCCGATTCAACAACCTTAATCACTGCATTTTCATTTTTCACCGTCGGTGTTTGTTTAAAACTAGCGCTGTTTCCGCTGCATTGGTGGTTGCCCAATGCCTATGCGTTTGCTCCCTCGATAGTCAGTGCTTTTTTGGCCTCAACCGCCACTAAGGTTGCGATCTACATTTTATTGCGCTTTGTTTTTACCATTTTTGGCGTCAGCTTTTCCTTCACCGTATTACCGCTGCAAGATATCTTATTAACGCTTGGCTTAACCGGTATTTTCGCCGGCTCGATTGCTGCGATTTATCAACAAAATGTTAAGCATATTTTTGCTTACTCCAGTATTGCTCAAGTCGCTTATATGATGTTAGCACTGAGCATTAATAGTACCAGTGGTTTGACAGCAACTTTATTACACCTGTTTAACCATGCCTTAATTAAAGGCGCGCTGTTTCTCGCGTTAGCCAGTGTGATGTATCGGGTTGGCAGTGTGCAATTGTCGCAGTTTGCCGGACTAGGACAGCGCATGCCGTGGACGATGGCCGCTATCGTGATCGGGGGTTTAAGTTTAATTGGCCTGCCACTGACGGTCGGTTTTATTAGTAAATGGTATTTACTCAGTGCCACGCTTGAAAATGGATGGTGGCCAGTCGCGGTCCTCATCTTGTTCGGCTCACTATTAGCGGGCGTTTATGTTTGGCGCATTATTGTTATGGCCTACTTTACGCCACCAGCAACAGATATTAGCCAACTTAAAGAAGCTCCTATCAGCCTGTTAGTGCCAACGTGGATTCTGGTGCTGGCCAACCTCTATTTTGGGATTGATCCGAGCTTACCGCTTAATATCTCGACCTTAGCGGCCGAGTATTTAATGGAGATGTCGCCATGATCAGCGCAAGTGATAATTTAAGCTTGCAGCTGATTTTGATCTTGCCATTAATCGCTGCAGTGATGATTAGACTAGTTGCAAAGCACCCGAATATCCGCGAAGGGGTTTCGCTAATCGCTAGTTTTAGTCTGTTACTGTTAATTTATAACTTGGATCATAACGTCACGACTGATCCTGCGGCAGTCCTAGTATGGATTACCCTACTGCCCGGCTTAAGTTTAAGTTTTACCATTGAGCCGCTGGGACTTATCTTTGGCTTAATGGCCAGCTTTTTATGGTTTGTCACCAGTATTTATTCAATCGGTTATATGCGCCAGCATCATGAAGCGAACCAAAGCCGTTTTTATCAATTTTTTGCCATCGCGATGGCCGCAGTTATGGGCATTGCCTTCGCCGCTAATCTGTTTACCTTGTATATATTTTACGAGTTGTTGACCTTATCGACTTTTCCGTTGGTGGTTCATGCTGGCACCGAAAAAGCCAAACGTGGTGGCCGAATTTATTTAACCATTTTACTCGCAACATCAATTGTGTTTTTCTTGCTCGCGATGATAAATACTTGGCTCATTAGTGGCACATTAGACTTTACCACCGGCGGAATATTTACCACCCAGCTCGCGGCGAACCCTGCCCTTGCCACCACTATCTCAATATTACTGGCCTTATTTATTTTTGGCATCGCTAAAGCCGCTATTTTCCCTTTTCATCAGTGGTTGCCAGCAGCCATGGTCGCCCCAACACCCGCCAGCGCATTATTACACGCCGTTGCGGTAGTCAAAGGCGGTGTTTTCACCATTTTAAAAGTCTGTGTGTATATCTTTGGCACCGATACCCTACAACAACTTAGTTCGCACCAAGTCTTATTGTATGTAGGTGGTTTTTCGGTGTTATTTTCCGCCTTGGTTGCCATGCGCCAAGACAATCTCAAAAAGCGTCTCGCTTATTCGACTGTCAGCCAACTCGGTTATATCACCATTGGCGCATTACTGGCCAACAGCTCAGGCATCATTGGCGCCGCCATGCATATGGTTACTCATGCATTTGGCAAAATTACCTTGTTTTTTTGTGCCGGTGCAATCTTGGTGATGACCAACAAAACCAATATCAGCGAGTTGCGTGGCATCGGCCGACAAATGCCCATTACCATGGCTGCATTTTTTGTGGCAAGTTTATCGATTATCGGTTTGCCGCCAACCGCTGGCATGTGGAGTAAATGGTATCTCCTGCACGGTACAATTGAAGCGCAGCAATGGTTGTTGATGTCGGTATTAGGGTTGAGCTCAATATTGAACATATTTTATTTATTGCCAATCTCGGTTCGTGCTTTTTTCGACCCCGTTGGCGCTGCTCAGTTAAGTAAGCAGCCACTAAACAAGCCGTCGCTTGAAGCGCCGTTGCCAATATTAATTGCCATTGTTATCAGCGCATCCGCCTGCGTCATTTTATTTTTATTTCCACAATCACTGTATCAATTAGCGGCAAGTATTCCCGTCGCGGATAAATAGCCAGCAAACTCATTAGCTAAATCGATGTTTAATGTACTCACGGAGGGCACAAGATGACACAGAAAAAGCATTTGTTTGACGATCCTAAAAATGTGTCGCGGCTGATCCGCAGCCTAGCGGTGATGTGTGCCACCTTATTCGCTTTAGATTTTGTATTAGACCGCCACACCAGTCATCCGCTTGAAAGCGTGCCGGGCTTTTACGCGATTTACGGCTTTATTGGTTGTGTTGTTTTGGTCGTCGTAGCCAAAGGCATGCGTCATATCTTAATGCGCAGTGAAGATTACTACGATAACGATCTAGACAACAATCTAGACAGTAATTCGCAGAAGAATGGACAGGAGAATGCACTTAACACAGCAGCTAGCACTGATGATATTAGTGTCAGCTCTGATGCCAGCGCTCAAAGCGATAAATTAGCAACGACGGATAGGAGCAATAATGTCAGTCTTTAACCTGCCCCCTTTTGTACCGTTTTTAATCATTGCAGTATTAGTGCTGTTCTCTCGTGGCCGTCTAACCACCGTGTTGATGCTAGCTGCGCCGTTATGGGGAGCCTTGAATATATGGCAGGTGAGCTTACAACCTTTTGAACAAATTGGCTGGCAAGTTAATCTATTAGCACTAGATTTAGTGCCCTACCGCGTCGATAAACTCAGCTTGTTATTTGGTTATCTCTTTCATATTGCTGCACTTTTTGCGATCATTTATGCCTTGCACGTCCGTGATAAAGTTCAGCAGCTCTCAAGCTTAATATATACCGCCGCGGCCTTAGGCGCTGTCTTTGTCGGTGACTTGTTATCGCTGTTTATCTTTTGGGAGCTAATGGCACTGTCGTCAGTATTTCTGATCTGGGCACGGCGTAGCGAAAGGTCATTAACCAGTGGCTTTCGTTACCTGATTTACCAATGCCTGTCCGGTTTATTACTACTAATCGGCACGGCGTTTTATTGGCATCAACATGGTAGTGTCGCCTTCACCGAAATAGAGTTGCAAGGTGTCGGTGCCACCTTAATCTTTATTGCCTTTGGCATTAAATGCGGCTTCCCACTGCTGCATACCTGGCTAACTGATGCTTACCCAGAAGCAACGCCAACGGGCACCATCTTTTTAAGCGCCCTGACCACTAAAGTTGCTGTTTATGCGATGGCCAGAAGCTTTGCTGGCACCGAAAGTTTAGTCTATATCGGCGCGGTCATGACCTGCTTCCCGATATTTTATGCGGTGATTGAAAATGATTTACGCCGAGTGTTAGCGTACAGCCTGATCAACCAACTCGGTTTTATGGTAGTAGGTATTGGCATAGGCACTGAGCTAGCAATCAATGGGGCAATTTCACACGCCTTTAACGATGTGCTATTTAAAGGCTTACTGTTTATGTCGATGGGCGCAGTATTGCAAATGACAGGCAAGATTAACGGTTCTGATCTCGGCGCACTGTACAAAACAATGCCCAAAACTACCCTATTATGCTTAATTGGTGCGGCGTCAATCTCGGCCTTTCCGCTGTTTAACGGATTTATTAGTAAATCGATGGTCATGAGCGCGGCGTTAGCTCAAGGTTATGACGTTGTTTGGCTGATGCTGCTTTTTGCCTCAGCGGGGGTTTTCCATCATGCTGGTATTAAGATCCCTTATTTTGCCTTTTTTGGTCACGATAGCGGCCTGCGCGCCAGCGATCCACCAGCCAATATGCTAATTGGGATGAGCATTGCCGCGGCATTGTGCATAATCATTGGTGTCTACCCTAACTTATTGTACCAAATATTACCTTATAGCTCGGATTATAATCCCTATGATACTAGCCATATATTGGCTCAAACTCAGCTGTTGTGTTTCTCGGCACTGGCGTTTGTGTGGTTAAAGCTCAAAGGCATTTATCCGGCAGAATTACATTCAACCAATCTAGACAGTGATTGGTTATATCGGCGTTTATTACCCAACATTTGGGTGGGATTAATCAGCCAGGTAAGCACGGTTGACCAGCTAATTCGCCAGCATGGTGGCAACCTGTATCGTCAGCTGTTACTCAAGGTTGAACAATACCAGCAGTACCCTATTTTGATCCTCGCGAATCAGACCGTCGGCCAAATGACCTTATGGATTATTATTGTGCTGGCATGCTTTTTAGCCTTGAGCTTACTAGGCAGCTAATAGGTGTGACTCTATGATAAATATTGCACACTGGTGCAATCATTTGCATGCTGAATTGCCAGTGCTGAACTCCTAGTGATGATTTCCAAGCGCTGAATTCCCAGTGCTGATTAGTGCGCTGCTGGTTTCGCTACTGTACTGACAGCTTAATCTAGATTATGATCCGCACTTTCTATTGCATCGGCAAATAATATCAATTTTTCAGGGCGACAGCCCTTAGCAACCCCTTAGGATTTAGGTTATGAGATTACTTCACACCATGTTACGCGTTGGCAATTTGGAGCGCTCAATCGAGTTTTACACCTCATTAATGGGCATGGAGCTGCTGCGCACCTCAACCAACGAACAATACCGTTACACCCTTGCCTTTCTTGGTTATCAAGACGAAGCAACTGGTACTGTATTGGAACTAACCCACAATTGGGATACCAGCGATTATGATCACGGTAGTGCCTTTGGTCACTTAGCGATCGGCTGTGATGATATTTATCATTGCTGTGAGCAATTAAAGCTCGCTGGCGCAACCATTTGTCGCGAACCAGGACCCGTCAAAGGTGGTACCACAGTGATTGCTTTTGTTGAAGATCCTGACGGTTACAAAATCGAACTAATCGAAAATAAGGACAGTGGCCAAGGCCTAGGTTAAATAACCAGAGTACCAGATAAGCGATCGCGCCCAATAATGCTATTTTAGCCGCTATCAGCGTCGTTTGTCTTTTTAACTAACTGAATATAGATCATAAAAAGGGCGAGTTTTTAATAAACTCGCCCTTTTTATACAGCGTCTTGAATGGAGACTAGGATTAGTAACCACGACTCATGGTGATCACCACCCTGCGGTTAGCGTCGCGGCCATATATTTTTTCATTTGACGCAATATGGCGTTTTTCACCATAACCATTAACCGTAATTTTGTTGTTAGCAATGCCTGCTTTATTGAGTAACTCTTTCATTGAATTAGCGCGCTGCTTTGATAATAATTCGTTTTTATAACGACCGCCGTAGCTATCGGTATAAGAATCGATCAATACCAATTCCATTTCAGGTTCATATTTTAAGTATTGCTGGATCATATCGAGCTTTTTCTGAGACCGATTGTCTAACTGCTGGCTGTTTTTACGATAGTTTAAGGTCGTAAAAGCTATATCGTCAAAACTGTAAGGCAACAGACTGCTAATACATTCCATAAACTGCTGGTGTTGTGGCGCAAAATTTACCGCTGAAACCGCAACTTTAACGTTATCTTGACCATTGTACCAATCTTTATAATAGAAGGTTGGCATCATGCCTTTTTCTAGCTCGCTGAGCATCATCCACGCTTTATCACCAATCACTTCGCCATTAAACTGTTTGTAATATGCTAAACGAGTAATTGCACTTGATGCTACGGCAGGTCGCCACTGTGGCGGTTCAGAACGTAATTCAACTTTAGTACGCTTAGCCGGTAAATTTCGCATCGCTAGCTCAAAGTCTAAATTACTTTTCTTACTGGCCACACTCACGAAATTAGCCTGACCATAGCGTGGGATCTTATGCTGAAGCGTACAAGCGGTCGGACTATTTTTGACTAAAGACCAACTGGAGTCTTCAATAGATGCCGCATAACTGCGCACCATAGTATTAGCGGGCAATGCTAGTGTTGCAATCAATGATAATAGCGCTACTTGTGGCAGTTTAGTCATAACCTAACCCGAAAAATGAACTTAGATACATAAGATATCGACCGATAATTGCTTTTCATTAATAAATAAATGAAAAAACATTTTAGCCTAACTGGCTTAACGGGTCATTATCTAAGATAATAAGCAGCTTTATTGTTGCCGTAATTAAATTTAGCATGTCCGAAACCCCTAAAGAAACATTATTTAGCAAAAGATTTCGCGGATATTTTCCGATCGTTATCGATATTGAAACAGCTGGCTTTAATGCCCAAACTGATGCTGTCCTAGAACTTGCTGCCAGTATTTTATCAATGGATGAGCAAGGAGTACTTTCGATTGCACATACTCACCATTACCATATCGAGCCCTTTGAAGGAGCAAACCTAGAGCAAGCATCGCTTGATTTTACCGGAATTGATCCTTATAACCCGTTACGCGGCGCAGTCAGTGAAAAAGATGCCTTACATGACTTGTTTAAGCATGTGCGAAAAGCATTGAAAGCTGCCGGTTGTCATCGAGCGGTTTTAGTGGCGCACAATGCTGCCTTTGATAACGCATTTTTTAAAGCGGCTACCGTCCGCAGTGGTTTAAAGCGCGATCCTTTCCATCCGTTTGTGACCTTTGACACCACCACGTTAGCCGGATTGTCTTTAGGCCAAACCGTTTTGGCTAAAGCGTGTAAAACAGCGGGCATCGCTTTTAATGGTGACGAAGCCCATAGTGCGTTATATGATACCGAACGGACCGCCGAACTATTTTGTCACATTGTTAATAAGTGGCAAACATTAGGAGGTTGGCCACTCGCTGCACCCGATCCGGCTCCAGAACCGTTAGATGACACCAGTACGTAACACGTATTAGTTACAGTAACATTTCTGGCAAAACCGGGTGAAACTCGCTAGCGGCATAAATTAATGAATTAGCCGTTAGCTGAGGCACCCCATATACTTCGGTTCTGACCCCATAACGGCTATTGACCTTTTCAAGTAACATATCAAAGTCGCCATCACCCGATAATAAAATAACGGTATCAACTTGCGGTGCGGCTTCAAGCACGTCAATAGTAATGCCAACATCCCAGTCACCTTTAGCCGAGCCATCGCTGCGCTGAATATAAGGTTTCAGTTTGATCTCAAAACCAATGTGGCGCAATGCGTCCTGAAACTTGAGCTGTTGTGAGTCACCACGATCAATCGCATAGGCATAAGCCATCACGATTTCCCCTTGCTGCTTAATCTTTGCCATTAGCTGACGATAATTAAATTGACGGCCATAGGCCTGACGAGTGGTGTAATAAATGTTTTGTACATCAACAAAAATCGCAATTTTATTCAAAATAAACTCATAGGGTTGCCATAAACCCAGCCACTATAACACTAGTGAAACAAGATCTATATCTAACATAACGCCCTAATCGTTAACCACATCGCCAAGCTTCTGGTACAATACGCGCCAATATTTAGCACCCACCATAGGATAATACCTTGCAATCAACCGCATTTTCATCACTTAAGCTTAACCCTGCTCTAGTAAGCAACCTCGCAACGCTTGGTTATGACACCATGACCCCAATTCAAGCCGAGAGTTTACCGCAAATTATCGATGGCAAAGACGTGATTGCACAGGCTAAAACCGGCTCAGGCAAAACCGCAGCGTTTGCCCTTGGTTTACTCCATAACTTGGATGTTAAAAAATTTAGAGTACAGTCTCTGATCTTATGCCCTACCCGCGAGCTGGCGGATCAAGTTGCCAAAGAAATTCGTAAGCTAGCGCGTGGCATTCACAACATTAAGGTATTGACCTTGTGTGGTGGTGTGCCAATGGGCCCGCAGATTGGTTCATTAGAACACGGCGCCCACATCATTGTTGGTACGCCAGGTCGCATTGAAGATCACTTAAGCCGTAATCGCCTCAATTTAGATCATTTAAATACGCTGGTGCTTGATGAAGCAGACAGAATGTTAGAGATGGGTTTTCAAAGTGCCCTAGATTTAATCTTTTCGTTGTGCCCACCAGAGCGTCAAACATTATTGTTTAGTGCGACCTTCCCAACTCAAATCAAGCCAATTGCCGCTAAGATCATGCGAGATCCAGTAACGATTGAGGTGACTGAAACACATGATGAGCACAGCATTGATCAAATATTTTACCGTCTAGATGATAACTATCATCGCACCAGCGCGGTTCGATTGTTATTAGCTAAACATCAGGCGCAATCAACGGTAATCTTTTGTACCACCAAACGTGAAACTCAAGATTTAGCCGATGACCTACTGAGTTATGGCTATAGTGTGATGGCGTTACATGGCGATTTAGAACAGCGTGACCGTGACCAAACGTTACTGCAATTCTCTAACCAAAGTGTCAAAGTTTTAGTCGCGACCGATGTTGCAGCCCGTGGTTTAGATATTGATAACCTCGATTTGGTGATTAACTACCATGTATCTCGTGATCCTGAAATACACGTTCACCGCATTGGCCGCACCGGCCGTGCTGGCGGTAAGGGTGTCGCTTGTTCTTTAGTCGGCGAACGAGAAATGAATAAAATAGCGCGCATTGAAGAACTACTAAAAATCAGTGTTGAGACGCAACCACTGCCATCAACGGAATTACTCGACCTAGATATTCCAAAGGCACCAATGGTTACTTTGCAGATTGACGGCGGTAAAAAACAAAAAGTTCGTGCCGGTGACATTCTGGGTGCATTAACCAGTAAAGGTGGTATTACGGGTAAGCAAGTTGGTAAAATTCAATTATTCGACATTTGGGCTTATGTTGCTGTTGAAGCCAATGTCGCGAATATTGCGTTAAATAAAATTGCGGAAGGTAAACTTAAAGGCCGCACATTTAGAGTGCGTAAGTTAAAGGGCTAAGTCCTGCTCTTACTGCGAGTAATAAGGGTTGCCAACACATTGTTAGCAACCCTTATTTTAAAGAATATATAAATAAATCAATAAATAATGGCAAAGTGCCGCTAAAAGCACAAAGACATGCCAAATGGCATGGTTGTAAGCAATTTTGTGATTTAAATAGAAATACACTCCACTCGAATATATTAAGCCTCCTAAAGCCAATAACGTTAAAGCCATCACCTCTAGTGCTTGCACCAACTCATAAATAATAAATACCGATAACCAACCCATCACCAAATAGGTCGCGACCGAAAATTTCTTGTATTGACTGCCGTACTTTATTTTAATCGCAATGCCAACAATAGCACAGAGCCAGACTGTGCCTAGTACAGCAAAGCCAGCGAAACTCGGCACAGTGTGGCTAATTAGCGGTGTATAGGTACCTGCAATCAGTAAATATATTGCGCAATGATCGTATAATTTATACTGTTTTTTCTTAGCGGGATCCGTTGCATGATGATACAACGCCGAAGCGGCCATCAAGCTAACAAGGCTAATGCCATACACAGATAAAGTTAACAATTTAAGCCATTGCTGCTGATAAACGGTGCTCACAACAAAGATGACGAGACCGAGAATCGCCGCTAAGGCGCCAAAGCCATGAGTCCAAGTATTGAGGAATTCCTCTTTGGTTGAATAAGGTGTCGGTGATAATTTTAAAGTTTTAATGCTCATGATTAATTTCAGCTAACAAGTGTACGCTGAATATACCAAGTTTTATCCGGATGTCAAAATATCAAACGAAATATTTTTATTGAGCAACCAATTTTAGCCATTTAATCCGCCTAATGTTGATGGTGCTAAGGTTATTATTTATCTTGTTGATACTTATTGTAGTGTCAGGTAATTTCTAACCAACAGGATTCAGTGAAATAATTGATATAAGGAGTTGAAAGGTAGCATAAAAATTGATGTAACCGGTGCTGCCATCGAGCCATATATTTACTACAACGACTGATCAGCCAAGCTTGATTAAAACCGGCCCATTGACCAGCGATACCCGCGAGGTTAAATCCTACCGCGGGTACCACTTCGTATTGATGGATAAGCCTTGCCTCTTTTAATGAAATTTCTGCATCAATAATTACCCGAGCAATATATGCATAGTTGTAATTTTGTATCAAGCCATAAATCTGCTAGGGCTGACCATAGGGCTATCCGTGTTTCAATCGTTAAACTATCTTCATTCATAACGTCTCTTAGTATGACTTTATCAGCACTATATTAGTGGACTTTAAAAATGACTCTGATAGCCAGAGTTAATTGGGCGATTAAATACAAAGGAATCGCTTTCCAACATGTTCCGCCATCGAGGAACTTCACGGGAAGTAGATTAAAAATGGCAATTAAAGCGCTATAAAAACCTAAAAATAAGATGTGAATGGTAATAAACCACGGTAAATACTGGCAAAATAATAGGTAAATAATAATACTCGGCACAAAGAATACGGCTTGAGCTAGCACGCCTCCCCACGCAACGAGGTAATTATCATAATCCGTTGGCGCGTGCTTATAAACACATAAGCCATGGATTTAAGCCAAATCAATTCGATAGGTTTTAAGCCCAAGTTTGCTCGCTACAACCATGTGGCCTAATTCGTGAATTAACATGATTGACCAAAATGATACGGCGCCTAATAAAATAGCGATATCATTGACCGAAGCATACAGGAAAATGCTAATACACAGCACAAGGACCAATGCATTCGAATTGGCGTGTTAGCCACTCGAAACAAGGGTAGATAATTGTATTTTCCCATAGCTTCTTCTCAAGTTCATACGATGCTTAATAGAGATCGGTTCGGATCACCGGCTTAAATGCTTTGATAATGTCTTTTTTTAACACCATATCAGTGCCAATACGCAATATCAGCGCAGGAATTGCGATTGCTGCATGAATTAGCATAGCAGCTACGCAATAAGTTGCGAATTCTAGCGTTCGTAACATCGTTGGTAATTTAGTGCCTTTGATTTCGACAATATCATTTTTTATTTCAGCAATACTTAACCATTGCTCACTATCCACGGCTTGTCGGACTTTAGCGCTATATAGATTTTTACTCTGACAACCTCGCACATACGCCAACCACATCCGCTTTGGCTGCAGCACTAAACCCGTCGAGAGGGCAATGAGGTTCATAATGCCTAATAAAGGACTGTTTAAAAATGAGCCGGTGCCCAATTCCCATGCGCTAACCTCGCCTTCGCCAATCCGGCCGACACTATAATCGTTAACTAAATGATGAATATCATGATATTTCAGATATTTATGTCTGGCTTCAATATTCGGTAATGGCACCAGCAAGCAGCCCGTATACACGGCAACCGTTAGTGGCCGCTTGCCAAGTGTTTGTCCAAAGCCAACTCGGTTATAAAATAGTTCTAACTCATGTTTTATTGTCATATTGTATGTTCTATTGGTGACCACTAATATTAGTGGCGAGCGAAATTAATATTTTAGGCAACAATCACAACTCGCGATCACAACAATAACGCCAACGGAGTTTATAGCCATTGCATTAAATATGATCTTGTTGTGCGCAGCAAAAATTAGTTTAAATAAGGTGCTCGAATACCAATATATGGCTATTGAGCTTAAGCGGTTTTGTCATTGGTAGAAGGTATACGACATCAGGAAGATTGTCGATAATTGTATTTGCAACGATACGTTCTGTCAGTGTTCGTTACAAGTCATAGCTAGTTAATAAAATGAAGGAGCATCCATTGTGCTCAGTGCCATTTTTGAAACTTAGTCAAAGGAAATGAATATCCATGGAGCGTTATTTATGATGCTATCAGTATTTATATATACTAGATCACCAACATCTCCGCTTTATAAAATAATTTCTCGACGGCAATCATTGACTTCAACCTGCAAAAAATCGGCTAACAGTTGTGCATCATTTAAAAGCTGATGCTGATCATTATGATTTAAAATATTAATGCGACGACCATGTTGAGTCAGTAAATTCAATTCAAAACAAGGATAACTTAACGCATGTTTTCGCTGAATAATTTTATTGTTGATTTGCAAAGAAATGATATGCCGCAACTTAACATTTCGGTCTTTACGGTTACTAAAAATCCCCAATTTTCGATTAAAACTAGCGTGGCTTAAAAATGGTTGGATTAATGATATACCAAAAGTCGAAATTGCTATGCCGAAGCCGCCAACAAAGATCGCGAGATCATACTTGCTAGATGAAAATAAAAGATAGGCTGCTAAACAAATTAAAAACGAACCAACAACAATATATATCATACAAAACATCATTGAACTAATCGTTGGCCTCAAATGTGCCACATCACCTTTTACAATTAATGTATGCGATAAAAACTTAGGACCGTCTTGAACCAACGTCCGGTTCAAATCAACTTGATAATAATCACTTTCGCTCATCTTGACCCTTTATTTAGTAATATACATTAATCGTGTAGCTGAAAATAAAAAACCCGCCGTAGCGGGTTTTTTTATAATGTACGATTAGCTAGTCGATTTTTTTGAACCCTGTTGAACCTCTTTAGTATCGTAAGTTTTGATCTCACCAGATTCTACGCGAGCAATGAAAGATTTTAACTCTTTCTTCACTACAGGCATTAAGAAGTATAGGCCGATGATGTTAAAGATAGACATTGCAAAGATAGCAGCATCAGAGAAGTCAATTACTGCACCAAACTGAATCGTCGCACCGATAACAACAAACACACAGAAAATAATTTTAAAAACCAATTCTGTAGTTTTGCCTTCACCAAATAGGTAAGTCCATGCTTTTAATCCGTAGTATGACCATGAGATCATCGTTGAGAAAGCAAACATAACAACAGCTAATGCTAATAAATATTTAAATACACCCGCTGTAGCGGTAAATGATGCAGCTGTTAGTGTAACACCAGTTAAACCTTCACCATTATATGGAGCAGCGTTTAGGCCAGCAATCGTAATAACCAATGCAGTCATGGTACAAATAACAACAGTATCAATAAATGGTTCTAGTAATGATACTAAGCCTTCTGTAACAGGTTCTTTAGTTTTAACCGCTGAGTGAGCGATTGCAGCAGAACCAACACCGGCTTCGTTAGAGAACGTTGCACGTTTTAAGCCTTGAATTAATGCACCAATTGCACCACCAGCAACACCAGCACCAGTAAACGCACCGTCAAAGATTGCGCTAAATGCAGGACCGACTTGGTCAATATTGACAATAATTACAATAAGCGCCATACCAACATACAATACTGCCATCCACGGAACCACACGTTCTGTAACAGAAGCAATTGAAGGCATGCCACCAACGATAACCGAAAATACTAATGCAGCTAGTACAACACCAGTGATAACACCGTATTCACTTGGTACATCAAAAGCGTAAGTCAACATTGCGTGTGCTTGGTTAGCCTGGAACATGTTACCGCCGCCCAAAGCACCCAAAATACACATTAATGCAAAACCAATTGCCAGTGCTTTACCTAAACCGCCAAGACCTTTTTCGCTTAGTCCTTGGCTTAAGTAATACATTGGGCCACCGGATACAACACCTGATGGTAAAATTGTGCGGTATTTAACACCTAAAGTACATTCACAGAATTTTGATGCCATGCCTAATAGGCCACACATAATCATCCAGAAAGTTGCACCAGGACCACCGATAGCTAACGCAGCACCAACACCGGCAATGTTACCAAGACCGACAGTACCTGAAAGCGCAGTAGTTAATGCTTGGAAGTGAGAAACCTCACCTTCGTCTTTAGAGTTAGGATCGGTATATTTACCCTTAACGATATCAATCGCCATTCCAGCACGTCTAAACTGCACGAAACCAAAATAAACGGTAAAGATTAAAGCAGCTAATAATAACCAGCCAACGATAATTGGGAAGTTAGCATCGCCAACAGGTACACTTTTAAAGATTAAACCAACGAACCAGCCAGTATAGTCATTAAAAAATCCATCGACAGCTTTGCTGAGATCAGCAACAGTTTGCCCAAACGCACTTGTTTCTTCTGCAAAAGCACTAGTGCTAAAGGCCAATAGAAATACAGACATAAATTCCCGTATTCTTTTCATATTAATTTCCTTTGATTATTATTCTAATAATTTCAATTTTTATTATTGTTGCGTAAAGGCAAAATAACGGCGTTATCTTAAATAGAGGCTAGACCAATGTCTATATATATTCCCTATTTTAGAGTTAAATGCTCAAAAAGCCGCTCATTAATTAAAAAACATAATACTAAAGTTTTAGATACAAGTCAGTAACAATACCTTTACAGCCGTACGGCGCTAACCATTACTAACAGGCGTATAGCTAGATATAAAATTAACGACAATTAATTGTGGCCATTGTCAGATTTATCATAACTTCACAAATGCATAACCTAACCAAAACAAAAAACTAGCCAGCACTTACCCTAATCCATTTTATTTTCACGGCTTTTTTCGAATGAAATGGTGAACTTACCTGACTAGTCAAAAATGGCAGAGCTAACCGCGCCAATTACATTGCTCGCTTATTTTTTGACTTTTATCGAGTGTTTCAATTGAAAATAGCTGTGGTGCTAGACCTAGTAATCAAGATTGTGCAGGCCTTTCATTATTACTCTGTTAGTACGCTTTTTGTACTATCGATTTCAATTGAGTACCTGTCCAGAACATTTATTTCTAGCAGAATGTTTTTTTCTCCTGTTTCCAACCGCTGAGTATCAGGCACATTTGTAACGCCATTATCTCGATAAATTAGATCATTAGAATTGGCATTGGTGATGGTTGATTTTAATGTTGATAAATCTATTGCTTGATAAGTTTCACCGATTTCTTTTGAACAGACCTTACACTCAACCGCGCCGACAACCTGGTTGTCTCTCGGCTTAATAATTTCAGTGGTGTAACATCCAGTTAGTGCTGCCGACAAAGATATTACATATAAAATAGTTTTCACCTTCTTTCCTCTGCACAGATAAGATAAGAAAAATTAAGATTAGACTAAAAATAAGCATGACAAATAGATTATGCAGCCTCTAGCAATTACGATCCGCCCACTTGATATCAACAAACGCGAAAAAGAGGCTATTATTTACTCACTTAAATTTTAAGAGTAAATACTCTCATTAACAAAATTACAACAACAATTCACCTTCGTTCGCTGATCAAAGTAAGTAAGTACAATAGATAAGCATTACGGCTTAACTAGCCTAGCAAGCAAGCCTTGGTTATTTAACATACTTTTAACGTACAAGTGTTAGCCAAACGATCTGGTCGGAGTTGTTTGTGTAATAGAGAGTCCCTAGTATGCTGTCAAAATCTCCTAAGAAGATAAAAATGAAATTGTTTAATAAGTCACTAATTACCCTTTCTCTTGCATTAATTAGCACTCAAACGCTTGCCGCAGGTTTTCAACTTAACAGCCAGTCAGCAACTGGTTTAGGCCGCGCATATGCAGGTGATGCTGTGATTGCTGATAATGCATCAGCAATGGCACGTAACCCAGCATCGATGGCGTTATTTAAAACGACCGAACTAAGCCTTGGTGCAATAATATTAGACACTGATGTCACACTAAAAAACTCTGAGTTTACTTTCTTTAATGGCACTGACTACACGACAGTAGATTTAGCGGATGTTAACGATATAAGTGGCACTAATGTCGCGCCCAATATTTTTATTGTTCACCCGATTGATGAGCAATGGACGGTCGGTTTTGGTGCCTATTCCAATTTTGCCACCACGACTAAGTATGATAGCGACTTTGCAGCCAGCATTTTCGGCGGCACCACCGTAGTCAGCAGCGTAAACTTGCAAAGCAGTGTTGCCTACCGTATTAATGAGCAAGTGAGCATCGGCGTGGGCCTAGATGTTATTTTAGCGTCGGGCGAATTACACCGTGAGACAGAGACTGGGGCTGGGACTTACACCGCACTTGATATCGAAGCGGATGGTATTGGTCTTGGTTGGCATGTAGGGGTGGTTTATGAGCTTGATGCCAATAACCGTTTCGGCTTAAGTTATCGTTATAGTCCAACAATTGCGACCGATGGTGACTTTACCATTGCAAACATGCAATTTGATAATGACACCTTAGATATCCCGTTGCCGTCAATGGCTGAGTTTTCTGGTTTTCATCAATTAACGGCGCAAACGGCGGTACATTATTCAGCTCAGTTTATTCAGTGGAGCAACTTTGATGTCTTAGCGACCGATCAATTTGTTGGCCCAGGTGGGGTAATTAAAGAATATAACTGGCGAAATACTTGGCATTTATCAGTAGGTGCGACTCATAAATTAAATAAGCAGTGGACCATTCGTACTGGTTATATGTATGACATGGGCGCAGTGGATCAAATAAAATCTATTGCCATTCCAGATTCTGACCGTCAATGGTTTTCGGCCGGTTTTAGCTACACGATGGCCTCAAACAGCACTATTGATTTTGGTTTAACCTACCTAATGGGTAAAGATACCCAAGTCGAAGAGCAACAACTTAGCAGCTCTGGCGCTCTGCTCGCACAAGTTAATGCGACTACCCGAGCAAACGCCCTGCTTTATGGTCTGCAATACAACTACCAGTTCTAAACTAACCTCCAATAGCTGAGGTTTAAAAGAAAATGCCGCCGTTAAGTCGATTGACCTAACGGCGGCATTTTTAATTCAGACCTATTCATCAATGCTGTTCTATTGATACTCATGATTTAATCTTCACTGGTTAAGTTAAAGCAATCACTTCAAAAGTCTGAGTATTAGGCCCAATTTTCAATTCGAATTCTTGATCAATTTCTTTGCCTAGCAAGACCTGACCAATGGGGGATTGTGACGTAATGCAAGTAATCTCGAGTTGCTCGTATTTCAAGGTCAGCCCAGCGGCCGATGGACCCAGTAAAAAGATCCGCAGCTTGTCATCTTCATTGATCACCGTGACCAAACTGCCTAATTCAACTTTTTCCACCAACTCACTGTCAGGCTTAGCATTAAGTGAATTAGTCATGGTCTTAAACTGTTCAAGCTCTGTGCGACATTGCTCAACCCGAATCGACTGTCCTTGCGCCAAATAAGAGGCTTCTAAGCCAAATGTATCGTACTTATTTTCCGCAACACTCTCACCATTAGTTGCACTTGCGTGCGCGCGGGCTGCAGCAGCGACTGCACCATCATATGCTTGTTCCAACTCGTTTATTACTAGATTAAACAGTGCAGTCTTGTTCATTAGTTTTCCAAAGTTACCAAACGTTCTATCGATAGGACAGAATATGATAACAAATAGCGCACTCTATCGACTAAAGTTTTAGTGACAATTCGCTGCCAAGACTAATAACAAGCCATGTAAAATGGTATATTTATGATTAATTAATTCAAGACGATAAGATTTAGATGGACTCTGTATTACACGCAAAATCTTCAGATGCCAATTTTGGTGTTTATTTCATTGGTACCACGCCACCTCGAGCGACTACCCCGCTAGAACAGGTTGAGCAAGTTGCTGAAAAATTATTGGCCCGCCTCGATAAAGTTGAATTTGATGGTCTGATTGTGTACGACATTCAAGACGAAGCTAGTCGCACCGATGTTAAACGACCATTTCCGTTTGCCAAAACATTTGAGCCTTGCCATTATTCGCAAATTCTCAATAATAAATCATCAAAACCTGTTATTACCTACAAAAGTGTCTCGCAACGTGATGAGGCAGAGTTTTCGACCTGGCTCGACAACAGTTGGCAACTTTATGGCGTGAGGGACATTGTTTTGGTCGGCAGTCCATCTTCAAAAGGCCAACAATCATTAACACTTAAGCAAGCTTACGAAGTGCAACAGCAGCACCGTAATGATTATTACCTCGGTGGTGTCACCATTGCAGAGCGTCACGCAGCAAAAGGTAATGAACACCTGCGCTTGATCGAGAAAGATCACATGGGCTGCCAATATTTTATTTCTCAAGCAGTTTATAATGCCCCCGCCACCATAGACATGCTGGCTAATTATGCTCGAGAGTGCCGTGCACTGGGTATTGCACCGCGGCGTATTATATTAACCTTTACCCCATGTGGCAGCGAAACCACGCTTGATTTTATGACCTGGCTTGGTATTTCTGTGCCAGATGCCACGCGCTGGCGCATTTTAGAATCGAACAACCCGTTGGCTGAATCAATCAAAGTTTGTCGCTCGAACCTGGAACAAATTATTGAAGCCTGCATGCCGCTTAATATTCCGCTTGGCCTTAACATTGAAAGTTTGACCAATCGTAAAACCGAAATTGATGCGTCAATCAGATTATACAAATTATTAAAAGCGACATTAGACTTAGCCTTAGCCGAACGTGAAATAAACCAAAACTAGCAACAATAGTATTGATATGCTTGTATTTAACGCTATGTTAGTCCAACTAACTTAGCGCTAAATAACCCCGTGTACGAGTCAAATGATGGCACCATAAACTTGCTGATTTTATTTGGAGCTTTTTGGTTAAAAACAGTCTAAGCTAAATTAATAGTCCAAGGAGATTACCTGATGAAGTCACTAAAAGTTTCCGAATATATGACCTACCAACCTGCTACTTTTAAAAAAGATATGCCGATTGCTGAAGCCGTTGAGTTATTTCTTACCAAGGCCCAAATTGGTGGCCCCGTATTAGACGACAATAAGCACGTGATTGGTTTTTTGTCTGAGCAAGACTGCTTATCTACTATGTTAGAAGCAACCTATTTTGGTGAGTCTCACACCATAGTCGCCGACAAAATGCGCGATGAGGTGTTAACCGTGAGCCCCGAAGATTCGATTCTAGAAATAGCCAAAACCATGACGGGCCAAAAACCTAAAATATATCCGGTGGTTGATGCAAATAATATTCTGTTGGGCATTATTACCCGTCGTGATGTTTTAAAAGCGATAGATATCCATTTAAACGCTGGTTATGCCAAAGGTCACGCTCGAATGGTATAACCTAGCCATTATTATGGTGCCAATAGTTTAAGACAATTGGCACGCTTAACCTAGGCTCATGAGTTATATTCCAAAAGAAATAGCTCAAGTTGGTTGGTTTTTATCATTTATTATAAACCAATTGTAGTTTTTTCTTTGAGATCTTGTGCTGAAAAAGGTTTACCAATATAACCATCAACTCTTGCTTGAGTAACCGAAATTACCTGTTCACGTTTCATTTCTGCGGTGATCATTAACACGGAAATGTCTCGATAGAAGTTATTAGAACGAATCGCTTTTATCAATCTTAAGCCGTCGATATCGGGCATATTCCATTCTGAAATAATTAAACCGTAATCCCCATTTTTCAAGTGCTTCGACTATTGCCAGCCTGTTTGACATGATCATAACCTAAGTTTTTAAAAATTATCAACAACCAATATTTTAGTTTTCCTTTCAAACATACATAACTCCGACAGTAGATAAGTATTACAGGACTGAGAACTGAATATTGCTAGAAGTAGCTTGAAATGGTTTAACATGCCGTCCTTAGTGTTTAATTAAATCTACTGAATCATAATCAATATGGTCAAGTTTTATCACTGACTATTTAGCTTCAATTTATATGAACTTAACAATTAATTCCCCAGAGTTATTAAGCCAATTCGATCCAAATAAAATAGTTGTAAAATGAACAATATATTCATACCAAAACATAATTGTTCATTTTATATACTAAACTGAGAACCATTAATAGACTAAGCTTAATGTCGTACGCAACAAAATAAGCAGGTGATTTATGCTATCGATTAGTTTTTTAGTATACTTATTAGCCGTTATTTTACTGACTAGCACCATGTTAGTCATTTCGGCACTGCTCAACCCTAAAAGCAAGCACTCTGGCAACCTGTTACCTTTTGAGTCTGGCATTATCCCAAGTGGCGACACCCACCTGCGTTGGCACGTTGATTATTTCATTATTGCCATCTCCTTTGTGATCTTCGATATCGAAGCTGTTTTTATCTATCTGTGGGCTATTGTCGTGCTCGAAGCGGGCTGGCTCGGATTTTTTAGTACCAGTTTTTTTATCTTGACGCTATTAATTGGTCTAATCTATGAAATAAGGCAACAGGCGTTTGGCTGGGGCTTAAGGGGAAAAGATGCGTTGGAAACTCACAAAAGCTGATCAAATACCGATTAAGGTTGAACCGGCTCAACCACCAGCTGACCAAGCTGATATCAGTGATAATATCCTGATGGCTAAACTGAGCGACTTGGTCAACTGGGGGCGTAGCAACTCAATATGGCCATACAACTTTGGCCTGTCATGCTGTTATGTCGAGATGGCTACCGCTTTTACCAGCCGCCATGATATTGCCCGTTTTGGCTCTGAAGTTATTCGCGCAACCCCACGTCAAGCAGACTTAATGGTTATTTCGGGCACGGTATTTTTAAAAATGGCGCCAGTGATCCAACATTTATATGATCAGATGCTCGAACCCAAATGGGTGATCAGCATGGGATCTTGTGCTAACTCCGGTGGCATGTACGATGTTTACTCCGTCGTGCAAGGGGCCGATCGCTTTTTACCGGTTGATGTTTATGTGCCGGGCTGCCCGCCCCGCCCCGAAGCACTTATTTATGGCCTTAATTTACTCCAGCAAGCAATTAAAGCAGGTTACCCGCCACAGGCACGACCATTAAACAGAGTGGTAAGCCCACAAGAAATAGCTGCGTTCACCCCACCCAATCTTCGCGATCAAAAACAACCGCAGCGCTGCGCGACAACCAAACTTAAACCACCGGACACGGTATAACCATGACCAGTTCAGGCCAGTGCGACGCAGCGGATCTATTTAGTCAATTTCAACAACAATTTGGCGCAGACTCTTTAACGGTGCAACCAACGCCCGATCGCATCTTAACCCTGTGGGTCGCGCAACAATCTCTAGTGCCCATGCTTGAATATGCCAAAACTCTTAGTTTCGATTTGTTATTTGATTTATTTGCGGTCGATGAGCGCCTGAGAAATAATAGCGAAAAATTGCCTTTGGCCGATTTCACCGTGATTTATCATTTAAGTTCATTGGCGAAAAAATTAGATATTCGATTTAAAGTTGCTCTGCCGATCCAGCAATTATCCTTGCCGAGCATTTGTCAACGATGGCCAAATGCCAACTGGTACGAACGCGAGATATGGGATTTGTTCGGGATTAATTTTAGCGACCATCCCCACTTGACCCGGCTGCTGCTGCCACCAGACTATCAGGGCCACCCACTGCGCAAAGAATTTCCGTGTCGAGCGACCGAGCGTGAACCCTACAGTCTCGATCAACAAAAACTGCAACGGGCGCAACAGGCGTTACAGTTTAGCCCGCAAAGTTGGGGCATGACCCAGCACAGCGATGATACTGATTATATGTTTCTTAACCTTGGACCTAATCACCCCAGCGTTCATGGCGTTTTTAGAATAGCACTGCAACTTGACGGCGAGCATATCGTTGAGGCGGTGCCCGACATTGGATTTCATCATCGGGGCGCCGAAAAAATTGCCGAACGCCAATCATGGCATGGTTTTATTCCATATACCGATCGCATTGATTACCTCGGCGGGGTCATGAACAACCTGCCTTATGTGATGGCCTTGGAGCAATTGGCCAAGATTGATGTATCGGAACGGGTTAAGTGTATTCGCGTGATGCTAGCTGAATGCTTTCGTATTCTCAGTCACATGTTGTTTTTTGGCACCTACGCCCAAGATCTTGGCCAACTTTCACCGATTTTTTACCTGTTTATCGACCGCGAAAAATTGTTCGCGATTATCGAAGCCATTACCGGCGCACGCATGCACCCCAGCTGGTTTCGCATTGGCGGTTTAGCCCAAGACTTACCGACGGGCTGGGACAAAATGTTGCAAGAATTTGTCGACTACTTTCCAGCACGACTCGACCATTATCAATCGATGGTATTAGACAACAGCATTATTAAAGCTCGCTCAGTTGGCATTGGCTGTTATAACACCGCACAGGCAATTGAATGGGGAGTAACCGGCCCCGGATTACGTGCCACTGGCAGCGATTGGGACTTGCGAAAATCAAAACCCTACAGTGGTTATGAAAATTATGATTTTGATGTGATCCGCGGCCAAAATGGAGACTGTTATGAACGTTGCTTAATGCGGGTAGAGGAAATGCGCCAAAGCATCAAAATAATTCAACAATGCATTAACTTTATGCCTCAAGGCAGTTATAAAACAGATCACCCCATCACCACGCCACCAGAAACAATTAGCAGTCATCACGATATTGAAACGCTAATTCAACATTTTTTAAATGTTAGCTGGGGCGCGATTATGCCCGTCGGAGAAACGACCTTTGCGGTTGAAGCCACTAAAGGCATCAACAGTTATACCTTAATCAGTGATGGTGCCAGCAGCAGCTATCGGACCCGAATAAGAACACCCTCTTTTGCCCATTTGCAGATGATCCCATTGTTGGCCAAAGGCGTGATGATCGCCGATTTAATTGCGATTATCGCCAGCATTGATTTTGTAATGGCCGATGTTGACCGCTGACCAGATTTAAGCAGCGGTAAAACTGCATTTAATCCAGTGCAAGTTAACCCAGAAAATGAAGCTAGAGAATTAAGTCAGAGAAAATTAAGCCAGTAAGTAAAAACACATTAATAGTAGCAAACTTAACAGGTGGGATATGAATGACCCTAATAGCAGCTTTGATGATCCAGCATTAACCATAACGGTTAGTCAAACCGCCACGCTTACCCGTGAGGAACAATGCGACTTAACCGCGCTACTGGACCATTGTGTGCAACCTCAAGCTATCGCAATTGATGCTTTAATGGTTATTCAGCGTTATAGAGGCTGGATTAGTGACCAAACGCTGACCGCCATCGCCCAATTCATTACGGTCAGCACCGCCGAACTCGACAGTATCGCGACTTTTTATAATCTCATTTTCCGCTTGCCCGTGGCAAAAATAGTGCTTCACCCCTGCAATGGCATGGTCTGCCAGCTGATGGGCAGCGCCGCTGTTACCGCAAAAATAAGCCAATGCTTGGGCATTAATCCTGGTCAAAGTGACAAGGATAATTTATTTACCCTGATCCCACTGCCTTGTTTGGGCGCCTGTGATAAAGCGCCAGTGATGATTGCTGCGCAGCAATTGTTCGAACTTATCAGACCCGAGCGCGTGAGTACTATTTTAATCCAACTAAGCGACGATACTAACATTAACACCGACACGAACACCGACAATAAGGCCAAGACTAGTACCGTCACTAAGACTGAAAGCAGCACGGGGGAAACCGATGACCAATAAACCCTCAGCCAATATTGCTAAAAATACCCTGCAAGTTGAGCCACCAACCAAACCGATGACCCGCTTTATCGATGGCACGTTAAATTGCTGGTCTTTAACCAATTACCAAGTGCACGGCGGCTATCAAGGGCTTTTTGTTGCTTTATCATTAACCGCGAGTGAGGTGTTAGAGCAGGTAAAAAACTCAGGGTTGCGTGGCCGAGGTGGTGCCGGTTTCCCCACTGGCTTAAAGTGGAGCTTTATGCCACAGGGGCCGCAAACACCGACCCAAAAATACCTGATTGTTAATGCCGATGAAATGGAACCCGGCGCCTTTAAAGACCGCTATTTACTGGAAAACACCCCGCATCAGATCATCGAGGGGCTGCTGATTGCAGCCAAAGCCGTTAATGCAACCAAGGGTTATATCTTCATCCGTGGTGATTACTATTTAGCAATTTCACGGTTGCAACATGCAATCGTGCAATGCCAAGCCAACCACTTGCTTGGTCCGAATATTAACGGCAGTGATTTTAGTTTTGAACTTGAGCTGCATACCAGCGCCGGACGGTATATTTGTGGTGAAGAAACAGCGCTGATTAATTCACTTGAAGGTAAACGCGCTATTCCACGGGCCAAACCGCCCTTTCCACAGGTGGCAGGATTGTGGGGCAAGCCCACGATCGTCAACAATGTCGAAACTATCTGTAATTTGCCGCATATTTTACTTTTTGGCAGCCAATGGTATCAGCAACTTGGCCGCCATCAAGATACAGGAACCAAGCTATTTGGGGTCAGTGGTCGGGTTAACAACCCCGGATTATGGGAACTACCGATGGGCACCCCGATAAGAGAAATCATCGAGCAACATGCTAACGGTATGGCGCCGGGTTACCAACTAAAAGCCGTCTTGCCCGGCGGTGGCTCGACCGACTTTTTATTGCCCCACCACCTCGACACACCAATGGATTACGATGCAATAGGAAAAATACACAGCCGAATGGGCACTGGCACCATAACAGTGCTCGATGATAAATTTTGTCCGATTAAATTAGTGCTCAATTTAATCGCTTTTTTCGCCCAAGAATCTTGTGGTTGGTGCACGCCATGTCGTGATGGTTTGCCATGGGCGCAAGCGCTGCTGGAAAAAATTGAGCGCGGTAATGGCGAGCCTAGCGATCTTGAACAGTTAATTGCCATTTGCCGTTTTGCCGCACCGGGCAATACCTTTTGCGCGCTCGCCCCAGGCGCGGTCGAGCCATTGCAAAGCGCCTTACACTTCTTTTTAGATGATTTTAACCAGCACATCACCGAGCACTGCTGCCCTTATGATCACCAGTTTTTCAATGGAGCGGCCCGCCATGAGTAAACTGGTAACAATCACCATCGACGGTTGTGACTATCAGGTCAGCGATGATAAAAACTTACTCGAAACCTGCCTTGGCCTGGGCTTAGATTTAAGCTATTTTTGCTGGCATCCAGCACTGGGTTCCGTCGGCTCCTGCCGCCAATGTGCAGTAATGTTATATCAAGATGCCTCGGATACCCGCGGCCGCCTCAATATGGCCTGTACCACGCCAGTCACTGATAGGATGATTGTGTCACTAGATGCCGAGCAAGCCAGCGAATTTAGAGCAACCAATATTGAAGCATTAATGACTAACCATCCCCACGATTGTCCTGTCTGTGAGGAAGGCGGCGACTGTCACTTGCAAGATATGACCTTAATGTCTGGCCATGTTACGCGGCGCTATCCTGGGGAAAAACGTACCCATCACAATCAATTTCTCGGGCCATTAATCAACCATGAAATGAACCGATGTATCGGCTGTTACCGTTGCGTTAGATTTTATCGTGATTACTGCGACGGTGATGATCTTAATGTCTTTGGTTCAAAAAATCAGATCTACTTTGGCCGCGCCCAGCCCGGGGTATTAACCAGTCACTTTAGTGGTAATTTGGCTGAAGTTTGTCCCACAGGGGTCTTTACCGATAAAACATTTAGCGAGCACTATTGCCGCAAATGGGATCTGCAATCTAGCCCCAGCATTTGCGAACATTGCGCGGTGGGTTGCCATACTTACACTGGCTCGTACCATCATAAAGTGCGTAAAATTAGTAACAGATTTAACCGCGAAACTAATGGTGATTTCTTGTGTGACAAAGGCCGATTTTCCTATCAATATGCCAACAGTGAGCAACGCCTAACCGTGCCGCTGATGCGTAATCAACTGTTACAACAAACCGATGTTTTAAGTGATCAACAAGCGACTGAGACCTTTAAGCGTTACCTTAACTTAGCTCAGGGTAATATCGTGGCCTTGGGGTCTTCGCGCACCAGCATTGAAAATAACAGTGCGTTAATCCGGTTGCTGCAGCGCAACGGCGCCACTGATGGTGACTTTTTTGCCGACAGTCCGGATCTGCCACTTAAACTGAGCCAACAACAGTTAACTTATTATCAGCAACATGATTTTTCACCCTGCAGTTTATTCGAGCTTGAAGCGGCTGATTGTGCTTTGGTCATTGGTGAAGATCTTAGTACCAGTGCGCCACGGTTAGCCTTAAGTTTACGCCAAATGACCCGCAATGCCGGCAAGCTTAAAGCACAAGCTATGGCAATAGCGCCTTGGCAGGATCAAGCACTGCGCAATATCACCCAGCAACTTAAATCACCGCTTTTTATCATTAGTCATGGCGGTTCGGCCCTTGATGATATAGCTCAGGTCCATCACTATTTACCGCTGGCTCAGCAACTGACTCTGTTACAACAAATCAAACAGCAATTATTGCTGCTAACTAGTGACAATGGCGCCGCGGAACCCGATTCAGCCAGAGCCAACATTACTAACAGCATTAATAACAAGCTGAGCAGCAATAACGAGGCTGATAAAACCAGTCAAGCGCAGGTCATAGCTACAGCGTTGTTAGCGGCGCAATGTCCGGTCATTATTGGTGGCAACAACGTTAGCTCGTGGCCGATTCACCAGCTGCTTAACGAGATCTATTTAATTGTCGCGACCCACAATCACCACAGCTTATTTCATTATGTATTGCCGCAAGCCAATTCAATGGCGCTGGCTATTTTAGCCAACGAGGCCCAGGGACTCGATGCCCTGCTCCAGCGCCTGCGCTCACGACCGCCACAGTTACTGATAATACTCGAAGCCGATTTACAGTGGCTCTATAGTCAGCAACAATTCAATAATATTGTTGAGCAATACTTTGAGTCGATTTCACACATTGTGGTGATCGATCACCTAATAACCGCTACCGCTGAATTGGCAGATTTAATTCTGCCCGGGGCTGCAACTTCAGAGCAACAGGGCTGCTGGCTTAACTCACAAGGAAAACTGCAATTATCAACCGCTAGTTTGGCCCCAAATAAGCAACGCCGACCCAGTTGGTTATGGTGCAGTAACAATCATTCGGGTGATTACCTTGAGTTATTACAGTGGTGTCGTGATAAATCACCTTTGTTGTCATCAATCGTAGATTGTCAGCACCAGCAAGATTGTCAATTTAAAGTGGCGCGCCAGTCATTTCGCGCCTCGGGGCGTACCGCCATTAATGCCGGCATTGATGTTAAAGAATACCCGCCTCCCGTCGATTTATGGTCAAACTATCAATTTTCGATGGAAGGCGTTGCATCTTTTAGACAGCAACACTGCGATGATCACGGCATTTGCACGACCTACTTGTGGCAGCCAAAATGGAATTCAAATCAAGCAAGCAATAAAGATACCGCCCGCTGCAGCTCCGGTAATAACAGCTCAGACAGTAATGGCTCAAATCGCAGCTGCTCAATATTTACCAGCGCGAGCCTAGCACCGTTAACACCACTTGTGAAAACAGACTCAAGCCCGTCAATAACCGCCAAGGATCATGACAAAGATCCGACTAACACCGTCAATCCGACTGAAAATACTGACAGCACTCAGCGCAATAACTTAACTATCTTGCCATTAGCCGCCTTTTACAATAGTAACGAACTCAGCTTTTATTGCCCGTCGTTAGTGTCATTAATGAGTGACACCGTGATCATTATTACCACACAAACCGCAAAGTTATTGGACTGGCAAGTCGGTAAACTCTATCAAGTATTATTAAATACTCAGCAGGTTAGCGCTCAATGTCAAATTAGTGAGCACTGCCCACCCCACAGCTTATTATTGTCGGCAACAGCATATCGGTTATTGGGACTAAGCCCCGATAACTGTCTGGTTAGCATCGCTCAATTACAAGGAGCCACTCATGAACAGTAGTTTGGCTAGCGCTGTGCTGGTGCCTTTAGTCATTGTCGTATTGCTATTGCTTGCTGGGGCTTGGTCAACTTGGCTCGAACGTCGATTACTGGCCTTGTGGCAAGACCGACTCGGTCCCAATCGTGTCGGCCCCTTTGGTTTAGGCCAAGTCGTTGCTGACATGATTAAAATTTTTACCAAACAAGACTGGATCCCACCGTTTGCTGATAAACCGATTTTTGTGATTGCGCCGATGGTGGTAATGGTGATGATGTTATTGGGTTTTGCGATCATTCCCTTTGCTCCAGACATTCAAATTGCGACCTTCGACCATGGCCTGCTATTTTTTCTTGCCATTAGCTCATTGGCCGTTTACAGCATTATGTTAGCCGGGTTTTCATCGAACAGTAAATACGCTTTATTAGGGGCAATGCGCACGGCGGCGCAAATGCTCAGTTATGAGGTATTTATGGGTTTAGCCTTGATGGGAGTGGTTATTATGGCCGATTCATTTAGTTTGCGCCAAATCGTGTTAGCCCAGTCACAAAGTTGGTTTATTTTGTCGCAACCCTTAGGTTTTTTGTTGTTTTTTATTGCAGGGGTAGCCGAAAGCCATCGCGCGCCCTTTGATTTACCTGAAGCCGAAACAGAAATTGTCGCCGGTTTTCATACCGAATATTCCTCAATGAAGTTTGGGATGTTTTTCATCGGTGAATACCTTGGGGTTATTTTAATATCTGCGATGATTACCACCGTATATTTTGGTGGCTGGCAAGGTCCTTGGTTGCCGCCGTTGCTGTGGTTTGTACTTAAAACCGCGCTGTTTGTTTGTCTGTTTATTTTATTACGCGCCGCCATTCCGCGCCCCAGGTATGATCAATTGATGAGTTTAGGCTGGCAAATTTTACTGCCGCTCGCCTTAGTTAATCTGTTACTCACCGGCGGTTTTAAATTGCTCACTCAATAACCATTAGCCATACAAAGCTCCAAGCGAGATAAGGAACGATCATGATCAGTCAGTTGAAAACCTTATTTGAGGTGTTAAAACACAGCCTGATAAAAAGTGATACTCGACAATACCCCGAGGTCAAACCCTATCTGGCTCCGCGTTATCGTGGACGCATCGTATTAACTCGTGATCCCGATGGCCTCGAGCGCTGTGTCGCCTGCAACTTATGTGCGGTTGCCTGCCCGGTTGATTGCATCGCGCTGCAAAAAACTGAAACGGCAGACGGCCGCTGGATTGCCGAAACATTTCGAATTAATTTCTCCCGCTGCATCATGTGTGGTTTTTGCGAGGAAGCTTGCCCAACCCATGCTATTCAACTAACGCCTGATTTCGAAATGGCCGAATATGACCGCCAAAATTTGGTCTATGAAAAAGAGCACCTGTTGATCGACGGCCCAGGCAAATACCATGATTACAATTTTTATCATGTTTGCGGCAAAGCGGTAGATGGCAAAGACAAAGGCGCGGCTCGTCATGAGGCCAAACCAATCGACATCAAAAGTCTGCTGCCATGATACAGCCGAAGGAAAGCCGATGATTGAAATAATATTTGTGATAACAGCCGTGGTCGCTATTATCTGCGCCCTTATTACGGTAACAAGTCACCATGTGGTGCATGCCTTGTTATTTATGGTGATATTGATGTTGGCCATCGCCCTACTATTCTTTTTGCTCGGTGCTTCATTTGCCGCGGCGCTGCAAGTGATTATTTACGCCGGGGCTATTATGGTGTTGTTTGTATTTGTCACCATGATGCTTCATCAAGGGCTGCAAAGCATCGAGCAAGAGCAGCAACTGTTTAACTGGCCAACCGCTTGGCTGCCCTTGCTGCTCGTGACTGTTTTGTTGGTCGAGGTCGCGGTAATTCTTTCATCTGCGGTACTGGTGCCACCACCTGAGTTAAACCAAACGACGATTTTAGTTAATGCAGCAACTCATGCAGTAAACACGGTATCGAGTACAGCCTCCAGCGCTATTTCAAGCTCCACTTCCAGCTCCAGTAGTATTGCCACCACTAAAGAGATCGGGGTCGTTTTATTTGGTCGCTACTATCAACTGATTATTTTGACTGCGCTGATGTTATTGTCGGCGTTAATTAGTGCCATTCATATCTCACAGTCGGCCAAGTCAGGAGCTAACAAGTCATGATCCCACTTAACTGGTTAATCATTGTTAGTCTGGTGCTTTTTTCCATTGGTATTTTTGGCGTGATAGCACGGCGTAATTTACTGTTTATATTAATGTCGCTTGAGATCATGTTAAATGCGGTCGCTTTATTGTTTATCACTGGTGCTACGCTCCATCCTGGCGTCGATGGTTATATTATTTATTTACTGATCTTGGCGCTGGCAGCGGCTGAAGTAGCGATTGGCTTAGCCTTAGTCATCACGATGTATCGACGTTTTGGCAGCCTAGATGTCGATCTGCTGGCTAAGATGAGGGGTTAAGTGATGGTCCTGTCAATGATCCAATTTTTACTGCCCTTAATAGTAGCGCTCCCAATATTAAGCGCCATACTACTGCTGTTAGTCCCCTTAAACCCACGAGTAGCAGCGGTGCTAGCAACGTTAAGTGTCACGGGTTCGGCGCTCGCTGTCGCAACAATTCAACTCGTTACCACCCCGGATTTTGCCGTTGTTATTGCCATACCTGCGACGTGGCTTAATCTTGGTCAACCTAGTTTGAGTTTGAATTTCGGTCTATATCTCGATGCCTTATCCCTGATGATGATTAGCATCATTACTGGCGTCGGCAGCTTAATTCATCTTTATTCGGTGGCTTTTATGGCCAAAGATCCGGGTGTGCAACGCTATTTCGCCTATTTAAATTTATTTGTTGGCGCGATGCTGCTGCTGGTATTAGCCGATAACCTGTTATTGCTTTATCTCGGCTGGGAAGGGGTTGGTTTGTGCAGTTATTTATTAATTGGCTTTTGGTCCAAAGAGCGCGCCAATAACCGAGCGGCCAACAAGGCTTTTATCACCACCAGAATCGGTGATACCGCGCTATTAATTGGTCTTTTAATGATATTTTGGCAGTTTGGCAGCCTTAATATCGCACAAATTAACCACAACGCGGCCGCGGTGTGGCCACTCGATAGCGCCAATAATAGTAACGTCGCTAATATTTGCACCTTGTTACTCTTTATTGGCGCCGCTGGTAAGTCGGCACAACTACCGCTGCAAAATTGGCTGCCCGATGCCATGGCTGGCCCTACTCCAGTCAGCGCTTTGATCCACGCTGCAACTATGGTGACCGCCGGTATTTATTTAGTGGTGCGTCTTTTCGCGCTGTTTCAACAGGCCAGTGCAACCTTGCAACTCATTGCGGTTGTCGGCACCCTCACCCTGTTGCTTGGCGCCAGTGCCGCGATGGTGCAAAACGATCTCAAACGCATTTTAGCCTATTCAACCATCAGTCAGCTTGGTTACATGTTTTTGGCGCTAGGAGTTGGTGCCACCGCTGCAGCGAGTTTTCATTTAATGACCCACGCCTTTTTCAAGGCGCTGCTATTTCTCAGTGCCGGCGCTTTAATTCATGGCTTAAATCACCAGCATAATATTTTTAAAATGGGCGGGCTGCGCCGTTTAATGCCGATGGTTTTTCTCAGCTTTGTGGTTGGCGCTGCGGCGTTATCGTCATTGCCTTTATTGTCAGGGTTTTTCAGTAAGGAACGGATCTTAAATGAGGTATTGCTCAGTGGTCATCCGTGGTTATGGCTTGGCGCCATTGTCGGCGCTTTTATGACCGCATTTTACAGTGCTAGGTTAATCTTAGTGGTGTTTTTTGGCCGCTTAAAGCAAGCCCCGAGCAGCCAGTTACCCCGCTTAATGGCCGCAGTTTTATTGATCCTGAGCGGGCTAACTATTGTCGGTGGCTTAATGCCAGCTAGCCTTGAACTGTTGCTGCTAACTACAACCTCATCATTGCCGCCGGCCATTCCGGTATGGGCGCATTCATTGGCCGAAGCAATTGCGATTTCCACCCCATTTACTGCGATTATCCTGGCCTATTTCTGCTTTATACGCGGTGTGTTTGGCACACAATTACGGTTACACTGGCAACAACGGCTACACAGTTTTCTCACCAATGGCTGGTATTTTGATCTGATATATCAGCGGTTAATCATTGATCCTTTTTTCGCCCTGACCAAACTCAATAAAAAAGACTTGTTCGATCAAATCTATCGCACCATTGAAGCTGCCATGCTGACCTGCCATCGCCAATTAAGCCGCAGTCAAACTGGCTCGTTACGGCTTTATAATGGCGTGTTAATTCTGTTTGCTGTGGCGGCGATTGGCTGGATGTTAATCACTCATGGGCCCAGCTTATGATGTTACTGATGCTGATACTATTGCCAGTGGCAGGCGCTATAATCGCGTTATTATCGCAACGATACCATCGCAACTGCCCGCGTTATGTCACCTTGCTAACCTTACTAGCCACGGCAGTACCTGTGGTGAGTTTACTGGTACAGCGCGGCAATACCGACTCACAGTGGCTCGCCCAATTTGACAGCGCTTGGTTACCCGCACTTAATATCAGGCTATTTTTAGCACTGGACGGCTTAAGTTTAGTGATGGTAACTCTGACTATTTTAATCTCGTTGGTGGCGCTGGCCTCAGCATGGCAAGAGATAACCGTGCGACTAGGTTTGTTCTATTGCAACTTGCTATTAACCATCGCTGGCATTATCGGGGTCTTTATTGCGCTAGATTTATTGATATTTTTTGTTTTTTGGGAAGTCATGTTGGTGCCAATGTTCTTTCTTATTAATATTTGGGGTCATCAAAATCGCCATTATGCGGCACTAAAATTCCTAATTTTCACCCAGTTTGGTGGCCTGTTAATGTTGATTAGCATTTGCGCTCTGGCCTTATTACATCAGCAAGCGACGGGCCAATTGAGTTTTAATTACGTCCAATTACAGCAACTTCACCTGAGCCCAACCAATCAATTTTGGTTAGGACTGGGTTTTATGCTGGCTTTTTTAGTCAAGCTGCCAGCGGTGCCCATTCACAGCTGGTTGCCCGACGCGCATACCGAAGCACCAACGGCTGCCAGTATTATTTTGGCCGCGATACTTTTAAAAACATCGGGTTATGGATTAATTCGTTTTGTATTAGTGTTATTTCCCGATTTTTCACTGCAATTTGCGCCATTAATTAATACCATTGCGGTGGTTGGTATTATCTACGGCGCATTGTTGGCGTTTGCCCAAACAGATCTTAAACGTTTGGTGGCTTATTCAAGCATTAGTCATATGGGATTTGTGTTGCTTGGCTGTTTTAGCTTAAGCCAAATTGCACTGCAAGGTGCAATTGTGCAAATGATCGCACATGGCTTAACCTCCGCTGGCTTGTTTGCGATAGCAGGCATGATCCAGCGCCGTTATCGCACCCGAGATTTGGCCCAATTGGGTGGATTATCTCAGCAGATTCCAAAGCTAAGCGGCATGGCGATGGTCTTGGTTATCGCAACCTTAGGCATGCCCGGTTTAGGCAACTTTATTGGTGAATTTTTAGTGTTATTAGGCAGTTTTGAATACTTTAAATTCGCGAGTATTTTGGCGGCCACAGGGCTTGTTTTTTCGGCATGTTACGCCCTGGTGATTATTCATCGAACGTTTTGGGGCCCTGTTTATTTAAATACTCAAGCCAGTAATCAAGCAAACAGCCCTACGCGTAAGGTTACGGATGTTAATCGGCTTGAGCAATTGACCTTGCTGTGCCTTATCGGTTTGCTGTTATTGCTGGGGCTGCATCCACAACCGGTTTTAGACCTTATTCAACAAGTGAGTACGGTAACGTTAGAGCAAGTGACTTTGATTCAAGAGGCTTTTGTCCAAACGGCTTTAGCTCACACAATGTTAGCGCGAGTGGGGTTATGATGATGGCAGGTGTAAGCTATGACGATTGAACTCGCTGCAATAACGATTCTTATCATTGCTTCAGTGCTGCTGGTTTTTCTCGCGACCACTCGCTTCGCTCACTATTGGAGTCATTGGTTGACGGGCAGCGCCTTAATCGCCGCATTGGCTGTGCAGACGCAAGCATGGCTAACTCCAAGTCTAGAAGTCGGCTTATTAACCTTTGATGCCCTAACCATTGCGCTATCACAATTGGCCCTGCTGATCGTATTAATGATCTGGCTTGCTCTCAAACCTTGGCTCCATTTACACAGCCGCTCGCCCGCCGTATTTTATCTGCTGCTGCTGTGGTTAACTATTGGTTGCTTAGTAATGATTGCGGCAAATCATTTTGCATTATTATTGCTGGGTCTTGAACTACTGAGTCTGTCCTTAATTGGTTTAATCGCCTTTCAACCACCGGTTAGCGAGCGGCAGCATTTAGTGACGGAAGCGGCAATAAAGTATCTTATTTTATCAGCGATAGCCTCGGCGACCATTCTGCTTGGCTTTGCGCTACTGTATATCGACCTCGGCAGTTTAAATTTGGCCAGCTTGAGTTTGACCAGCTTAACAGCCAACAAAACGGGCTTGCTGAATCCGTGGTTAGTGAATCTGGCGATAATTTTTATTTTAGTCGGCGCTTTGTTTAAATTATCTGTGGTGCCTTGTCATTTGTGGTTTGCTGATTTGGTGCAAGGAGCCCCGCCACCAGTTGCAGCCTTAATCAGTACCTTGCCTAAATTGGCAATGTTTGTGGTATTGCTGCGACTATTTGTGGCTAACCAATGGTTAGAAATTGCGGCGATCAGCGATATCATGTTGCTAGTTGCGATGGTTTCAATGTTAATTGGCAATATATTGGCCTTAAGACAGCAAAACATTTTTAGGCTGCTCGCTTATTCATCAATTGCACATTTCGGTTACTTATTGATTTTAATCAATTTAAACTCAAACAACAGTGTAAATATGCTACTAACATCACAACAAGTGATGATTATCTATCTCAGCGCTTATCTGTTGGCGCTAACGGCTATTTTCACTGTTTTAATGCAAAGTCCAGAGCAAGATACCGTGCTGAAATTACAGGGGCTGCTGTGGCAACAGCCCTGTAGAGCGATCACCTTAATTGTACTTATCTTATCGCTGGCAGGCATCCCATTAACCTTTGGTTTTGTCGCAAAATTGTATTTGGTATTAACCAGCATTAATAATCAGCAATGGTATTTGCTAACCACTCTTTGCTTAGGCAGTATCATTAGTTTGTTTTATTACTTTAATTTAATTATCAGCCTGAGCAAACCAAGCAACAAGACAGGCAATAAAACAAGCGTCAAGACAAGCTTAAAGCACAAGGCCAATAGCAATGTCGACCTTGGTTCGGTGCTATTATATGGTGTAATTATCACCCTAGTGCTTGGATTTGGTTTTTATCCTGGGCCGGTCACCGCACTCTTGTCAGGGCTCTTTACAGGCTAATTAGCTAACTAACGATCTAGATAATTGGCTAGCTGGCAGGGTTCTGTCCAGTATCAGTTACCGGGGCAAGTTTGAGGTAATAGCTACTAATAACAAAGATAGCGACCATCATCGGCACGGTAAGCCAGATTAACGGATGCCAACCAAAATTAAATAAGATAACGCCAGCTAATAATGAACCAGCGGCCTGACAGAAAAAAACCGTGAAATCGTTGATTGCTTGAACCTTAAAACGTTCGCCAGCGCCATAAGTTTGCGGTAATAACAAGGTGCCGCTGGTATAAAGAAAATTCCAGCCAATACCCAATAATACCATTGCCCACCAGTAATGGATGATCTGCTGACCTGATAACGCAACGACCAACACCGCTAAAAACAGTAAACCGCCGCATAACATCAACTTGCCAAGGCCCAAAATTCTAATCAAAAACACCGATAAAAACGAGGGTAGATACATCGCAGCAATATGGCTTTGGATCACCCATTTAGTCGACTCTAATGACAATTGATCAATAACATTCATGCTAAGCGGGGTCGCGGTCATGACATAACTCATCACCGAAAAACCAAGCGCTGCTGCCGATACCGCAATTATAAAAATAGGCTGACGGATAATTTCAACCGTTGAACGGGCCGGGACTAATTTAGTTTGACTAACGACTTCAATTGGATCGAGCTGTGAAATCACCACAATTGATATTATAAATAAGCAAGCTAAACCTAAAAATGAACCTGCGTATCCATGCGGTGACTCAATTAATGACTTACCATAAACTGCGACTTCAGGCCCAAGAATTGCCGCAAAAATACCGGCAACCATCAACACTGAAATAGCCTTGGGCGAGTCATCAGGACTCGCTAGACTTTCGATCGCAGCAAAGCGCATTTGCGCAACAAAGGCAATACTAGCTCCGAGCAAACCTGCGCCGACGTTCAGCAGTAGAAAAATGCTATCAATCGCCGCCTGCATTGCCAGCAGAGCGCCAAGCACTCCTAAACTCAGGCCAATCATGGTGCCGACCCGGCGACCTAAACGTTTCATTAAGGCTGCAGCAGGAAAAACCGCTAATGCAATGCCCGCAATTAATATTGTTAAAGGTAAAGTGGCAAAATCAGGGCTTGGTGCGATTTTGGTTGCTAATAAACCACCGGCTAATACCATCATTGAAGATGCTGACATCGCCAATGGTTGCGCTACAAATAATAACCAAACATTCTTTGGCAATTTGACCAAGTAGCGGCCAAATAAGGCGGTAATACATAAGACTGACAACGTCACAACTAGGGTTACAGGCATGTTCGGGCACCAAAAGAGAAAAGACTAAAATAAAGTAAGCTATCCTAACCTACCAAGAGTAATTCTTAATACAACAAATACAGAAAAGTCGGTTATTTATGAAAGTCTTTGATTAAATGCCTAAATGTAAAATTAATTCGCGGCTCTGATACTTGCGTACGTTTTGGCAAACAATGCTGCCATTGTTGCTGCATCGGTGGGCTCATTACCAACAAGTCGCCGCTGTTTAGCTCGAGTTTGACCTTATGTTGACTTTCATTATGGCGTAATACAAAGTCTCGGCTTGCGCCCAAGCTGATCGAAAGAATCAATGAGTTGGCGACAATTTCAGGTTCATTATCGCTATGCCAACCAACACTTTGCTGACCATTTTCATAGTGATTAACTAATACTCCATTGGCCACCTCGCCAAAATCGCGGGCTAATTTAAACCGTAATTTATTGGCATAATGTGGCCATGACTGCGCTGTAATTAATAAGGATGAAAAGCAATAATCACAACCGGCATCACCAAACCATACTTGGCTGCGAGGAATAGTCACCGACTTGCCAAATACAACGATGCTCGGTCGCTCAAATGGGTACAACAATGCCTCGTGCAGTAACGCTTTTTGTTGCGCTTGATTAAGGTAATTTCTGACAATTTTGATCGGTGGTAACGGTGGCATGACAATTTTATTATCACGATCGCTTAAATCAAAATCAATCCTGGACTGTTTTATCATTGCTACCCACTACATTACGGCTGAACACTCTATTTAGAACCATACTCTATTTATAACAATCCTAAAATTTACTACAAAACAGTATTGCACGATCCACTAATTATAAGTGGCTCCTAACCAAGTGTATATTAATAAAACATTCGGTCACTTAAAACTCCCCCAGTTAACAAATACTGGGCCTTGTACTCGCTAACACCGGCAAATAAATATATTATGCGCGGCCTTATCTCATAGCTTTAATAAAAGGTTTTTAAATGAACGCTGTAGTCGTTGCGGTTATATTGATGTTAGTTTTGTCATTATGCCGAGTTAACGTGGTTTTTTCACTGATCATTAGTGCCCTGGTTGGTGGTGTTGTTGGTGGTATGACTGTGTTGGAGACCATTAATGTTTTCAACAATGGTCTTGGTGGTGGTGCCTCAATCGCCCTTAATTATGCGCTGCTTGGCGCTTTTGCTGTTGCGATATCACGCTCGGGCATCACTGATTTACTAGCCAGTAAAATCATTGCCAAAGTTGATAATAAAAATGGCCAACATAATGTGATTTTTCTAAAGTCGATTCTACTTAGTGCGGTATTATTTGCGGCCATCAGTTCGCAGAATTTAGTGCCGGTGCATATCGCCTTTATTCCAATTTTGATCCCACCCTTGCTAAAAGCAACCAATCAGTTAAAACTTGACCGCCGTTTAATCGCTTGCGTTTTGACCTTTGGTCTGACCGCAACTTATATGTTATTGCCAGTCGGTTTTGGTCATGTCTTTCTTAACGACTTGCTACTTAAAAACCTCACCAGTAACGGTTTGACCATTGACCCATCTGACTTACCAATGGTGATGTCTATACCTGTAGGTGGCATGTTTTAGGTTTTGCTTTTCGCTATATTCGTCAGATATAGAAAACCACGAATCTATCAAGAGACCAAAGAGAATTCATCTCACAAGTTATTGGTTGATGGCTTAGAAACACGCTATTTATTCGTTGCCTTGGTCGCTATTGTGGCTGCATTAGCAGCCCAGTTATACTCTGGTTCTATTATAATCGGTTCAATTATTGGTATTAGTATCTTTGCGCTGGGTGGGGTATTTAAAGTATCTGAATCACAGGACATATTTACTCGCGGTGTATTAATGATGGGCACTATTGGCTTTATTATGATTTCTGCCGCTGGTTTTGCCGAAGTGATGAAAGCTACGAATGCGATTGAGTCTTTAGTCAATAGCGTATCTAGTGGCATTGGCGATAATAAACTTGTCGCTGCATTATTAATGTTAACTACCGGTCTATTAATCACCATGGGCATTGGTTCGTCTTTCTCGACCATACCAATTATCGCCTCAATCTTCGTGCCAATGGCGCTGAGTTTTGGTTTTTCTCCGCTGGCAACGGCGGCATTAGTAGGTACGGCTGCTGCGCTTGGTGATGCCGGTTCTCCTGCGTCAGATTCGACGTTAGGTCCAACTTCAGGACTCAATGCCGATGGCCAACATGATCATATTTGGGATTCAGTTGTTCCGACTTTTGTTCATTACAATATACCGCTAATTATTTTTGGCACCATTGCTGCTTTAGTCTTGTAGCAAATCCGTAAGTCTTTACTGCTGGGCACAATTAAAGTTTTCCAGCAGTAGGCTTCTTATCACAATCTTGTAATTTCAATAAAACGCTTGTTTTTACAGCAAAGCGTAGTAATATTTTATTACTAATTATCGATATAAAACCATATTTTCGTTATCCGCACTTTTTTGTTGTTATTATTTATAAGATCTATTGCAACGAATCTACAATCTAAAGCTAATGAACAGGGAATGTTTATGACTAAGTCCATTCGAGGAAAGCTGGCAATTGCATTTGGCACTATATTCTTAGTGTTAATCATTGGCAGTGCCACAAATTACTATTACCTATCTCAGGCAGAACAAGTACAAAACCGTGTGCTTAACTTGCGGGTCAAAACCGTCAATGCCGGTAAAGATATCAACAATGGTATTAACTACTCATTAGCGGCATTACGCGGGTATATGATCTTAGGCGCCGATCCAGTCAAATCGGCAATCCTAAAAAAACAGCGTAACGATGCTTGGGTAACAATAGACAAGAGCATTGAGACTTTTGATCAGGTGTCTTCCAATTGGACAGTACCAAAAAACATTGAAATATTAACCAGCTTAAAACAGGAACTCTCAGCATTTAAACTGGCGCAAGAGCAAGTAGAAAACATTGCGCAAACGCCTGAGAATATCCCGTCATATCAACTGTTATTATCTGATGCAGCGCCGCGCGCTGGTAAAATTTTGGCCGCGTTAACCAATATAATAAATACCGAATCAAGCTTAGCGGCAACAGTAGAACGAAAAACTTTGTTAAAGTTATTAGCAGATTCTCGTGGTTCATTTGCCATTGCGTTAGCCAACATCCGTGCCTACCTACTTTCTGGTGATGCTCAATTTAAGAAAAAATTCAATGATAAATGGCAACTAAACCAACAAAGATTAACCACGATTAACAACAGCTATCAGCATTTATTCTCGCAGTCACAACGTCAGCATTGGGATGACTATCAATCGGTTCGTACCGAATTTTCAAATTTACCAAAAAAGATGTTTGATTTACGTGCGGCCGATGACTGGAATAAGGCTAATTACTTGTTAGGTACAACGGCGGCACCACGTGCTAAAGCGGCTTTATCCTATTTATCACAAATGGCGGCGTCACAAGCTAAGTTACTAAAAAGTGACGTTAATACGTTAAATAACGCGACCCAAAATCAAATTTCAATCCTAGTGATTAGCGCATTAGCTTCATTGGTTATTTCATTCTTGATGGCATTTGGCTTTAGCAATGACTTATTACAACGCCTGCAACCTATTTTGAAGAAATCACAAGATATTGCGGCCAATAATTTATCAAGCCCGCAATTGGAAGTAAAAGGCCAAGACGAACTGGCCGAGCTGACTGTGGCAGTCAACAGTATGAGTCAATCATTACGAGAAACGCTAAGATCGACGGCTGACTCGATGAAAGATGTTTCGATAGAAGCCAATAATATTTATACCGCAAACTCTGATATGTCGACCAATATTACCATGCAAACCGAGCAAATGAGTTTGATAGCCTCAGCGATAGAAGAGCTTTCGGCCTCGGCTTCAGAGGTGTCAAACTACAGTGTTGCTGCCAGTGGCAGCGCTAAGGATTCAGTCGATATTGCCGAACAAGGTGGCCAGTTAGTTCACAGTTCATTAGGTCAAATGTCAGAAATTAGCGAAGCCTTTAATACGAGTGCCAATTCCATTGAATCTCTAAGCCAACAAAGCAAACAAATTGAAGATATTTTAGGAGTTATTCGTGGCATTGCCGAACAAACAAATTTATTAGCGTTAAATGCTGCAATTGAGGCAGCACGTGCTGGCGAGCAAGGTCGTGGTTTTGCGGTTGTTGCCGATGAAGTACGACAGTTAGCCAGCAGAACAACAGATGCCACAACAGATGTAGAAAAAGCCATTGAATCGATGCGAAACGATACTGCAGTTGCAGTTAACAGTATGGGGGTTGGCCGTGAAAAAGTCGCCGAAGGAATTGATATTTCGAATAAAGTTTCAGATATTTTAAACCAGATAATTGAACGCGCAAAAGATGTTGCAATTAAGGTCGAAACTATCGCGACCACATCGAAACAACAATCGGTGGTCACAGACGAAATTGCTGGCAATACTGACCAAGCTTCGTCGGTATCAATGAAAATTGGTGAAAGTATTAATGAAGTGGTTGCAATGGCGCAAGGTGTCAGTAATAACTCTTCAAGTAGAGCCAAAGATTTGCAATTGATGATTAATCGATAGATTATCTAGCTAACCTGAGTACCTGAAAACTAAAAGAGATCTAGTGGCGTTATAGCCCTAGATCTCTTTTAGTTTTCAGCGGTCTCTAAAGCAATTTATAATCAAATGGGTATTATTGAGCGAGCTTTTGAGTTGCTTGGTCGATTAAACTGTCTTTCTTGGCTGCCGCCTGTGCTTTGGTCTGCTCTAATAAGTCAGCTGCTTTATTTTTTGCATCCTCATATACCTGCTCTGATTTTAATTTAGCCGCCTCTGCTGACTTAACGGCAGCCTCTTTAGCCGCAGCCATCGACTCGCTCGCACTTGCTTTGGCTTGCTCTAGATTAGCCGTAATTTTCTTATCAGTTGCTTGCTTTGCTTGTTGCTCTGCTTCTGATGCTGTTGGTTTTGCCACCTTTTGTGCTGGCTCATTGCCACAAGCGGCCAAAACACTTATCCCAAATAATATCAATGCTATTTTTTTCATCGTTAGCTCCGTCAACCGAATTTAATTAAGATGTTAGAGTTTAGCCACTTAAGATGAACCACAAGTTAATGTCTGGATTGCTGAACAACAAAAAGGCCCGTTTCGAGCGAAACGGGCCTAATGTTTTTTATTTGTGAGAGTTAATGTTTAACCATAAACCAATTGCGGTAACCATGTCGCCATTGCTGGCCAGTAAGCCAACATGCTAATCACCAACAACTGAATACCAATAAAGGGGACAACTCCTTTATATATTTGCATGGTTGAGACGGAGTCTGGCGCCACTCCCCGCAAGTAAAATAAGGAGAAACCAAACGGCGGCGTTAAAAATGACGTCTGGAGGTTAAGCGCAATCATTATGCCAAGCCACACAGGGTCTAAGCCCATGGTTAATAATATCGGTGCTACGATTGGAATAACCACAAAAGTAATCTCGATAAAATCCAGGAAGAAGCCCAGTAAGAACATCACGACCATGACTAACAAGACTGCGCCAAAAACGCCACCGGGCAAGTTAACCAAGAAATCTCTGATGAGATCATCACCACCAAAACCACGAAATACCAGCGAGAATATTGATGCGCCAATTAAGATCATAAAGACCATCGCTGTTACTTCTGTGGTGCTTTGCATCACCGAGCGCAACACTTTAAGGTTAAGCGTTTTCTTAAATTTCGCCAAAATGATCGCGCCAATCGAACCAACAGAAGCGGCTTCGGTCGGCGTTGCAATGCCACCAAGAATTGAGCCCAAAACTAATATAATCAATGAAATAGGTGGAACTAACACCTTCATCACTTGCGTCAGTAGTTCTTTGCTAACCATCCGCTCATCTTCAGGAATTGGCGGTACTTTATGTGGCGAAATCACAGCTACAATACCAATATAAAGCGCATATAGACTAACCAATAACATTCCCGGAATTAAGGCTCCTAAGAATAAATCACCAACAGTCACGCTCTCTGGCGCAAAAATACCCTGATCTAACTGCGCTTGTTGGTAAGCCGATGAAATAACATCACCCAGCAAGACCAAAACAATTGATGGCGGAATAATTTGACCTAAGGTTCCCGAGGCACAAATAACCCCAGTAGCAACTTCAGGCGAATAACCTCGGCGTAACATGGTTGGCAAAGCCAACAATCCCATGGTCACAACCGTCGCGCCAACAATGCCGGTACTGGCCGCTAATAACATGCCAACTATCAACACAGAAAAGCCCAAACCGCCAGGTTTAGAACCAAAGATTTGTCCCATGGTATCAAGCAGTTCTTCGGCAATTTTAGACTTTTCTAACATCACGCCCATAAAAACAAACAACGGGATCGCAATCAATAATTCATTGGCTAAAATTCCTTGAATCCTATTAGGAATAGCCTCTAAAAACACCGAATCAAAAGTACCAGTAACATAGCCAATTAAAGCGAAAAATAACGCTGAACCTGCCAGTGCAAAAGCAACTGGATAACCAATAAGCAAGATAATAAATACAAAACCAAATAAAAATAGTGGTAACAGTTCAATCATAATCCAAGCTCCTCTGCAGGCTCAGTTAATGCTGCAACCTCTTTCTCAAAACCAGCGAGTATTAATATCGCACTCAACATTTGGGCAAAACCCTGCATAATCATCAACGCTGGCATTAATAATATGGTTGTTTTAAAAATATAACGGGCATCTACCCCGCCAGCCTCTTGTGAACCTTCAAGAATATTCCACGACATAGCAACATAAGGCCATGAGATATAAAAAATAAAGACACAAGTTGGTAATAACAATAGCCAATAACCACACAAATCGATAATGGCTTTTTTGCGAACGCTGGCCGGACGATAAAAGATGTCAACTCGGACATGCGCCCCTTTGAGCAAGGCATAACCGGCCCCGAGCATAATGACGTAATTATGAAAATAAGTGATTGATTCTTGCATAAATACTGAACCAGTATTTAAAGCATAACGCATCACCACTACCACGAAGGTAATTAAAACGATAGCGAGAACAAACCAAGATATGAAGCGACCAACGAGGTCACTAAAACGATTGATGGCTTTAATCAAAGCCAATAATTGGGGAGAAGGAACATCCATAGGTAAATCTCTATCTTTTTCTTAGTGGTAGAACCATCGATCGATGGCTCTACATTTTTAAACGCCCATTATTGAACAAGGTCATAATGGGACTTAATGAAAAATAATCTATTTAAAGTGTCATGTTACTGCGGATTTCTCGCATTTAAGTAAGCTTGCTCTGACACAGCATGCCATTTAATCGCTTGCTCTCTGTATGCTTTGTATGACTCATATACTTTTTGGCTCATTGGATCTTTTGCGGCTTCTTGTGCTACAACATCCGCTGATACGGTTTTAATTTTAGCCAACACTTCTTTCGGATATGGCAACAATTTAACCCCGTGATCGTTAACCAAACGTTCTAGTGCTGCATTATTACGGCTGGTGAATTCAGCCAGCATGTTAGCGTTGGCAACCTTAGTCGCGTTTAAGACAATCGACTGCAAGTCTTTTGGTAATTTCTCAAAGGCTTTTTTATTTATTAGTGCCTCTAAAGTAGTACCAGTCTCATGCCACCCAGGGTAGTAATAGTATTTCGCCGCTTTATGCAGACCAAATGCCATATCATTATAAGGACCTACCCATTCTGTCGCATCAATAGTACCAGATTGTAACGCTGGGAAAATTTCACTGCCTGGTAATAAGACTGGCGTGCCGCCTAAACGCTTTAGCACTTCGCCACCTAAACCTGGCATCCGCATTTTCAACCCTTTAAGATCGTCAACACTATTAATTTGTTTATTAAACCAACCACCCATTTGCACGCCGGTATTACCCGCTGGCATTGGGATAATGCCGAAAGGTTCATACGCTTCTTGCCATAACTTAAGTCCGCCACCGCTGTAGATCCAGCCATTCATTTCTTGTGCTGTTAAACCAAATGGTACAGCCGCAAAGAACTGACCTGCAGCAACTTTACCTTTCCAGTAATAGCCCGCGCCGTGACCCATTTCTGCCGTACCACGAGATACCGCATCAAATGTTTCCAACGCGCCAACAAGTTCTTTGGCGCCATAAACTTTTACTGCAATACGGCCATTACTCATCTCATTAATAAGCTGAGCGAGTTCGTTGGCTCCGGTCCCTAAACCAGGGAAGTTTTTTGGCCAAGTAGTGACCATTTTCCATTTAAATTCTGCTGGTGCGGCATTAACCAACATCGGCAAAGCAAGAGTGCTTACCAACGTGGCTCCTAGTGCGATATTTTTAATTATTGTTCTCAGCTGCATTTGAATCTCCATAAAGTTGTGCAAACTCAATTTGAGCATAGGTCGCCCAAGTAAAGTCACAATCGATGCCATACTTATACCAATTTCGATAACTAATAAACTGGTCACTGAATTACCAAATCTGGCAAAAAAAGTAGGCTACATTTTTTTAATAAAAAACACATCACAATAGTAGCTTTAGTTTTTAATGTACATACGACTAAAGTTCAGTGAAATTAGGAGGTAAGGTTTTAATCCCTTGACAATATATATTGCACAAATAGAATTAAAAATCTAGAGCTTGTCAGTAATTCGCGGATAAATATGAGGGGACATTTGCTACCTACTCAATAGGTAGCAAATAATTGAATGGCTATTTAACGAATAATTTACTCAGGATCTTGCAGTTTTACCCGCCAAGTATCTGGGCCTGTTACATGCGCACTTTCACCCGTTGAATCAACGGCGACAGTTACTGGCATATCTTCGACTTCAAATTCATAAATTGCTTCCATCCCCAATTCAGGGAAGGCGACAACACGAGATTTTTTAATCGCTTTAGACACCAAATAAGCCGCACCACCAACTGCCATTAAGTAAACCGACTTATTGTCTTTTATTACTTGAACAGTTTCAGGGCCACGTTCTGCTTTACCTATGGTGCCAAGCAGACCCGTTTCTTCAAGCATCATTTTGGTGAATTTATCCATTCGAGTAGCGGTCGTCGGGCCAGCAGGACCAACAACTTCATCGCGAACAGCATCAACCGGACCAACGTAATAGATAAATTTACCGTTAAAGTCGACATTAGCCGGCAAACCTTCACCGCTAGCCAACAAGTCTTGAATCTTCTTATGCGCGGCATCACGACCGGTTAATATTTTACCACTTAGCAATACAGTTTCACCGGTTTTCCACTGTGCGATGTCTTCTTTACCAATTTCATCCAAATTAACACGACGAACATTTTTGCCGACTTCCCAGGTAATTTCAGGCCAGTCTTCAAGCTTTGGCGGTACTAATTCAGCAGGCCCGGTCCCATTAAGATGGAAATGGATATGCCGAGTTGCCGCACAATTAGGGATCATCACAACAGGTTTAGACGCGGCATGAGTTGGTGCCGACATAATTTTAATGTCGAGCACGGTGTTCATACCACCAAGCCCTTGCGCGCCAATGCCAAGTTTGTTGACTTTTTCGAACAGCTCAAGTCGCATCTCTTCTTCACCTGACTGCGGTCCATTGTCGATGATATCTTGAATATCAACACTGCCCATTAATGACTCTTTAGCCATTACCGCTGCTTTTTCAGCAGTGCCACCAATGCCTATGCCTAACATGCCTGGCGGACACCAGCCAGCACCCATAGTCGGCACAGTCTTAAGCACCCAATCTACAATTGAATCACTCGGGTTTAGCATCACCATTTTAGATTTGTTTTCGCTACCGCCGCCCTTGGCCGCAATCATCACTTCGACTTGATCACCTGCAACTAAGTCGATATGAACGACAGCAGGTGTATTGTCTTTAGTATTGCGACGTGAACCAGCAGGATCAGCAACAATAGAAGCCCGCAACGGATTATCAGGGTTGCAATAAGCACGACGAACGCCTTCATCAACCATTTCTTGAACGGTTAAATCAGAATCCCAGCGCACATTCATGCCTATTTTCACAAAACAGGTCACAATGCCGGTATCTTGGCACAGTGGGCGGTGGCCTTCGGCTGACATTCTAGAATTAATTAAAATTTGCGCGATGGCATCTTTTGCCGCTTTACTTTGCTCGCTGTTGTAAGCTTTTTCCATCGCATCGATAAAGTCTTTTGGATGGTAATATGAAATATATTGTAGCGCGTCTTCGATACTATCAACGAAGTCGGCCTTTTTGATAACGGTCATTGAAAATCCCCTGTATGGTGCGAAACTATTTTGGTTGTTTCAGTCTTATTCTCTTAAGGCTATAATACCCCTGTTATTTGTTCCAAGCCACTAGCAAAAGGCACAACGTCATTAAAAGGTCAAAATGTCTACAAAATTATATGTTAGCTCAGTAAAACTAAGCCAAACCGCGCGCCAATATTTCTCCGCTCTTGCTCAAACTCCGTGGGCCATGTTATTAGACTCAGGTAACAGTAATCATGTAGACAGCAGATATGACATCATTGTTAGTGAGCCTGCCGCGACCCTCACGACCACCGATTCACTTTCAACGATTACCTATATGGCCACCGGAGCTGTAAAGCACAGTAATGACGATCCGCTGTCGTTACTGGAAGCCTTGTTAGCTGAAGTTATTGGCCATAATTTGCCATGCGAATTACCTTTTAGCGGTGGGGCTTTAGGGTATTTTAGTTATGATTTAGGGCGCCAGTTTGAACAACTAACACCGCTGGCGACCCGCGATATCGATTTGCCTGAAATGGCTATCGGCATTTATTGCCATGCTTTGATTTTTGACCGCCTAAACAACAGTATTTCACTGGTAAGCCGCACTAATGCCCAGTGTCATCAAGAAAAACTGACGCAAATACAGCAACCCGTTAATGTAAAACAACAGAGAATCTTTTCGTTAACCACGCCATGGCGCCACCAAATAAACAAAAGCCAATACCAAACCAACTTTGATAAGATTCAACAATATTTAAAAAGTGGTGATTGTTATCAAATAAACTACACCCAGCGTTTCGACTCAGACTATCAAGGTGATGAATATGGGGCCTATCTCGCTTTATGCCAGCATAATGAAATGCCCTTTAGTGCTTACTTAAAATTAGAACAAGGCGCAATTTTAAGCATTTCACCCGAGCGATTCATTCGCTGTGCCGATGGCAAAATAGAAGCAAAACCAATTAAAGGAACTCGTCCCCGCGGCGCCAATGAACAAGCCGATCAACAATTGATCGAACAATTGCGTTGCAGTGAAAAAGACCAAGCTGAAAATTTGATGATTGTCGATTTATTACGTAACGACATTGGTAAATGTGCCAAAGCTGGCAGTGTCACTGTGCCTGAGTTATTTAATATCGAAAGTTTTCCGGGTGTTCATCATCTAGTCAGTACGGTGCAGGCACAATTGGCGGACGATCGCACAGTGATCGATTTATTACGTGGCGCATTTCCCGGGGGCTCAATTACCGGCGCCCCAAAAATCCGCGCAATGAATATCATTGAAGAACTAGAACCGCATCGGCGCGCAATATACTGCGGTTCCATTGGTTATATCAGCGCCGATAATAAAATGGATACCAATATTACTATCCGAACCTTATTGTGTTTAAATAATATTATATACTGCTGGGCCGGTGGCGGTATTGTCGCAGACTCGGATGTCAACGATGAATATCAAGAATGCTTCGACAAGGTGGCAAAAATATTACCAGTATTAGCTAACCTCAATACCGAATAAGCGAGTTTGCCAAGCGATAGAGGGAATATGACCAAAGACCAATTATTATCGTCATTCAATTTGAAACAAATTGAGCCGACGCACAATCAAATAAATTTGGGCAATAACTTGATCCCTAGTGCCGTCTTAATCCCTTTAGTTGAGCGGCATGGCAATGTTTATGTCATGCTCACAAAACGTTCCTCTTTTCTAAGGCACCACCCAAGTCAGATTAGTTTCCCTGGCGGTAAGTCAGAACTCTTTGATCGCGATTTACAAGCCACCGCACTACGGGAAACCTGTGAAGAAATAGGCATTGGCGCCAAACAAATAAAAGTATTTGGTCAGTTGCCCTCACATCACACCATAACAGGATTTCATGTCACTCCTTTTATCGCATTTGTCGATAATAATTATCAAGCAAATATTAATGCCTCAGAAGTGGCCGAATTGTTTGAATTACCTTTACGGGAAGTGTTAGTCAACAATACGCATTTTGCGCTAAAAATCACCCGAAATTCCCTCCAATACCCAGTATATTTCAAACCAACTCATGGCCGACCAATTTGGGGAATAACCGCCGCAATTTTAGAACAATTAAAACGCTTATTGCATTAATGGTTTCCAAATTGTTAGCACTAAAATGGCCACGCCAGACACCAAAAATAATAACATTTGAGCAAACCATGAATTATGCTGCTCTTTATAGCTTAAATACCAGTTAACCCCTAAACACAAAAAACTCGTGCCTGCACAAAACCACAATAAAATCATCAATCGCTCGTAAACTAACACCAACCAATATTGACGTACTTCAATTTGATAGAGCCGAGTTAAAATAGTACTCATTTCTGGCTTAGCATCAGCAAAAGCTAACAGCGCCCAAAACAGTACTCCCCATCCAACAATGGTTAATCCACTTACTATTAAATGAAAAAAGTCAGCAGTTTTGATAATGCTCTCCTTAAATCTATTGCTGTCTTCATGACGCCAGCAATAGATAAAACTTATATGACTCTTTAACAATAGTTCAGATAATGTGAGTCAGCTGCTACTGAATGATGTTTTTTTGTGCTCCATCAATATATATTGCAGTCTTTAGCGTTTTTTTAGCATCAGAGCCTTGTTTATTCGTGTTAGGTAAGTAAGATTGCAGAGTTAATATAAATTTGGAGTATTTATCGATGAGTTTGGCGACTGTTGCCGATATAATTAAGGGATCTGTTCCCGTTGGCGAAATAGCATCTGTAAACGGTTGGGTTCGAACCCGCCGTGATTCAAAAGCTGGTATTTCTTTTCTGGCTATTTATGACGGATCTTGTTTTGATCCTGTTCAAGCTGTTATCGAGAATACTCTAGAGAATTATGATAATGATGTTTTATCATTGACTGCCGGTTGCTCGGTAAAAGTCACTGGTAAGGTCGTTGAATCTATGGGTAAAGGTCAATCCTTTGAACTACAAGCTACTAAAGTTGAAGTTTATGGTTTTGTTGAAGACCCTGATACCTATCCAATGTCTGCTAAACGTCACAGCATTGAGTATTTACGTGAAGTAGCGCATTTGCGCCCACGCACCAACATCATTGGCGCGGTTGCACGTGTAAGAAACACTCTTTCACAAGCAATTCATCGTTTTTATCATGAGCAAGGTTACTTTTGGGTAAGCACTCCGATTTTAACCGCCAGTGATGCCGAAGGCGCAGGTGAAATGTTCCGTGTCAGCACCCTAGACCTAGAGAACATTCCACGCACCGAAGATGGAAAAGTAGACTTTAACGAAGATTTCTTCGGTAAAGAGACTTTTTTAACGGTTTCAGGCCAACTTAATGCTGAAGCTTATGCTTGTGCATTAAGCAAGGTTTACACCTTTGGTCCGACATTCCGCGCAGAGAATTCGCACACTACTCGTCATCTAGCTGAATTTTGGATGGTTGAGCCTGAGTTAGCCTTTGCTGACTTAAGCGATGCTGCTAACCTAGCAGAACAAATGCTTAAGTACGTGTTCAAGGCTGTATTAGCTGAATGTCCAGATGACATGGCGTTCTTCTCTCAGCGCGTTGACAAAGAGTGTATCACTCGCCTAGAAAACATGGTTGAACGTGATTTCGTGCGAATGGATTATACCGACGCCATTGAAATATTGAAAAACTGTGGCAAGAAATTTGAGTTCCCTGTTGAATGGGGCGTTGATTTGCAGTCTGAGCACGAGCGTTACCTTGCTGAAGTTCATGTTGGCGGTCCGGTTATTTTGCAAAACTATCCGAAAGACATCAAAGCATTTTACATGCGCTTAAATGATGACGGCAAGACAGTAGCAGCAATGGACGTGTTAGCACCAGGTATCGGTGAAATCATCGGTGGCGCGCAGCGTGAAGAACGTTTAGACGTACTTGATGCTCGTATGAAAGAAATGGGTATTGAGCCAGAAGAAATGTGGTGGTACCGCGACCTTCGTCGTTACGGCACAGTACCTCATGCCGGTTTCGGACTTGGTTTTGAGCGTTTGGTTTCTTATGTAACGGGCGTGCAAAACATCCGTGACGTGATCCCATTCCCTCGTGCACCACGCAGTGCTAACTTCTAAATAGTATGTTAGTCACTAAAAAGGCGCCTTAGGGCGCCTTTTTATTGCTTGAAGCTTATATAGCTTTGCCATTTAGGTAAGCTATTAATCAAATTAGTACAATGCTTCGCCACACTCTAACGCCAATAACTGACTTTGTCTGCTACTTCAACGGTTTTATGTGGATGCGTTTCGCACTGGTCGGTGCCTAAATACAAAAAGCCCACTATTTCATCTTGATCAGCTAAATCTAATCCTTGTCGCACCACATCGTGCGTCGCGAAATAACCCGTGCGCCAAATACCGCCAAAACCCATCGCCAGCGCCGCTTGCTGCATTGAGAATAACGCACAGGCCGCCGAGCCAACTTGCTCTACCCATGGTACTTTGTCATGTTCAGTATATTTAGCAACGACTGCAATCACTACTGGCGCGCGCAGCGGTGCCTTACGAGCATTTTCAATCAAAGCAGGCGCTACATCGTTCGCTGTTGCGGCATCGGCCAGTAAATCTCCGAATTTGTTACGGCCGTTGCCTGTCATCACAATAAAGTGCCAAGGTTGCAAACCACCATGATCTGGTGCGCCCAAAGCAATTTGCAATAGTTTGTCTATCTGCTGTTCTGAAGGCCCTGGCGCTGCTAATTTACTGCTTGAGTGGCGATTTAATAAAAATTCTACAACATCCATCAATTAATTCCCTACCATTTGGCCCAAAGGACGACCGCCAATCAGGTGCATATGAATATGGTAAACTTCCTGACCGCCATACTCTTTACAATTAATGATTAAACGATAACCGTCGTCACTAATGCCCTCGGCTTTCGCTAGTTTTGCTGCCACAGTGATCATTCGACCCAAGGCTGCTTCATCTTCCGCGACCACGTCATCAACCGTTGGAATGATTTTGTTGGTGACGATCAAAATATGGCTAGGCGCTTTAGGGGTAATATCACGAAAAGCCGTGACCAGGTCATCTTGATATAAAATATCGGCCGGAATTTCCTTGCCAACGATTTTACTAAATAGTGTTTGTTCGCTCATCACTGTATTCCTAACTTATTAAATTCTTACTAAATATTGCCCTATCATAGCAGTTTGCTAGTACTGGGCAAATAAATCAGTAAAATACTATTTATTGTCAATTACTCCCTTAAACGGATTAGCCATGAGCCTCCAGTTACGCTACACAATCGACTTTTCTAATGCCGATCAGCACCTGTTCAACCTTGAGTTACACATTCCTAGTCATCAGCATCAGCAACTCACCCTCAGCCTGCCTAGTTGGCTGCCCGGTTCTTATATGATCAGAGACTTTGCTAAAAACATCATCAACTTGACGGGCACAGAACAAGTCGAGATAACGGCAATTGATAAACAATCTTGGCAAGTTGATACTGGCGGCAAAGCTTGCATTATTCGTTATCAGGTATACGCATTAGATCATTCAGTGCGCACCGCTTTTCTAGATCGTCAACGCGCTTTTTTTAATGGCAGCAGTGTCTTTTTGGCCGTGGTAGAAATGAGTGATATTGAACATTTACTGGAGGTTAAAGCACCACAGTTTAGTAATCAATGGCGAGTTGCGACTGGTTTACCTCGTGGTAATGACACTGCTAAATATCACTTTGGTCACTACGTTGCCGCAGATTATGCCCAGTTAATCGACTGCCCATTTGAAGTAGCCCCTTTTGACCACATTGAATTTGAAGTGGCCGGCATTTGTCATCACTTAATCCTTAGTGGCCGCCACTATGGCGACCTGCCCCGTATTGCGAGCGACTTAACCAAACTTTGCCAACATCATATTGACTTGTTTGAACGTGATATTGAGCAAACGCCGCCCTTTAGTGAATATTGGTTTTTAACCAATATATTGCCCAATGGTTTTGGTGGTCTGGAACACAAAAATTCAACGGCATTGTTATGCTCTACGTTTGATTTTGCCAGCAAAAACACCCCGACCGAAGTTAATGACTCATACCAAAGTTTTTTGAGTTTGGCCTCGCATGAATATTTCCACGCCTGGAATATATGCCGGATTAAACCGCAGGAGTTTATCCCCTACCCGCTCGATCAAGAATGTTATACCCAGCAGTTGTGGGCTTATGAAGGCATCACTTCATACTATGATGACCTTTCTCTTTATCGCAGTGGTATTATTTCGTTTGAAAAGTATTTGAGCTTACTGTCAAAAACTATCAGCCGAGTTAATCGTGGCCAAGGTCAAAACAAACAAAGTGTTATTGAGTCGAGTTTTTATACGTGGACTAAGTTTTACCAACAAGGCGCTGACGCCCAAAATAACATTGTTAGTTATTATACTAAGGGGTCATTGATTGCCCTGTGGTTAGACTTAACCATTAGAGAGCGAAGTCAGTACCAGTACAGTTTAGATGACGTGATGAGAAAGCTATGGCAAGACTTTGGCCGCCCCAATATCGGTACCAAACTTACCGATATTTTTGATATTGCTAGCGCGCTGATTAAGCAAGATTTAACCCAAGAATTACTCGAATTACTCCAGGGTAAAACGGCTATCCCGCTGCAAACTTTATTAGAAAATGTCGGGATTGTACTAGAATCACAAGCATCAAAAGTGCAGTCACCATTAATCCCATCAACTTGCGATCACAACCCTTATCTGGGGATTAGCATTAAAGCAACTGACACTGGCGTTATTGTGACGACTGTCGCGCAAGACTCTCCGGCAGAGCAAGCTGGGATCAACGCGCAAGACCAACTCATCGCTTTTGATAAATTGGTTTTATCGAGCACTAACTTAGCAACCGTGGTCGCCAATTTAACTCTCGGTCAGCCTTTCGCGGTCGATTATATCCGCCAAGGTCAGCTACAAACAACCGAACTAACCTTGGTCGAATCACCACGAGAGTTAAGTAAACTGGTGGTGACTAAGCCCGACTTAACTGTTCGTTGGCAACAGTACTAGTTCTAATTTTAGTTCTAATACTAACGCTAAGCCCAGTACTAACTTTACTGGGCTTAAGAAGCCGTATCGGTTGTTTCTGTTGCTACTGCTGATTTAGACATCGCATTAAGTACAGCTTTAACTAAAGTTGCCAGCGGAATCGCAAAAAACACGCCCCAGAAGCCCCACAAACCACCAAATAACAACACAGCGACGATAATAGAGGTTGGGTGCAAGTTAACCGCTTCACTAAACAACAACGGCACTAACAAATTACCATCGAGTGCTTGAATAATGCCGTAACAAATCACTAGATAGCCAAACTCAGGCTCTAAGCCCCATTGAAATAGGCCGACAATTAATACTGGAATCGTCACAATAGCCGCGCCAATAAAAGGAATTAACACCGACAAACCAACCAATACTGACAGCAAAATTGAATAACGCAGATCCAAGAAGCTAAAGGCAATGTAACTGACCCCACCCACAATGACTATTTCGATTAACTTACCACGGATATAGTTAAGAATTTGAACATTCATTTCTTGCCAAACTTGGGTTGCCAAGCGACGATTGTTTGGAATAAAACGTTTCGCCGCATTAACTAAAAGTGTTTTATCTTTGAGGAAAAAGAAGACTAGCAGCGGCACTAACACCACATATATCATCAAAGCGACAAGATTAATCAATGAGTTAAACGACAATGAGACAATGTCTTGGCCAGCGGCAATTAAATAGTCTTTAACCTCGGTGGTAAACAGATCTATTTGGGTCACGCTAATGTACTGCGGGTATTGATCTGGCAGCGCCATTAAATATGCTTGAGAATGACTCAGCATTTGTGGCAATTCCGCTGTAAAGGTTAGTGTTTGCTGCCAAAGGTTGGGTAAAATACCGAAAACCAATAGCATCATTACCCCAGCCGACAACATTAAAACGCCAATTAAGGCCAGAGTTCGTGGCACTTTCAACCGTTCTAACGCCGCCACCGGCCATTCCAATAAATAGGCCGTAACAATGGCAACCAATAGCGGCATTAAAATGCCAGAAAAGAAATAAAGTAACAAACTTAGCGCAAGCAATATCACAACGAGGGTAACAGCATGGGGATCAGAAAAGCGTTGGCGGTACCACAGGCTTAGCATTTCAATCATTTAACATTTCCTTAAATTAATTTATCTTTACTTGATATTTACAAACATTGTCGCTGGTTTGTTCAAGCAAGCTAATGCTATGGCCTAATTTTTTTATCAACAAGGGAACATCCTGAATGGAACCGGGGTCTGACAATATAAGCTCAAAAATATCATTGATTTGAGCTTGTTTTATATGCAGTTTAGTCATGACTAAAGGAACTGGACAACATTTATGTCTAAAATCTAATACAATCAACTAACTAAACCTGCTTCTTTGCTTGGAACCGCTTATTATGTATTGTTATGGGCTAAAGCTCAAATTTGTCGATGTTTTCAGTAACCTTTAGGATCAGATTATTTTGTTACCTTTGAAAAAGAAATTCACCGCACTAGCACTGGCCTTAACGATAATAAGCCAGTCGAGTTATGGCAGCGCTGCAAATCAATTACCCGACTTAGGCTCCGCGGCAGCGGCGACCTTATCGATAGAAAAAGAACAACGTATTGGCAACGCCTATATGATGAGGTTACGCGGTCAACTGCCCGTGGTTGGCGATCCTTTACTTGAAGAGTATATTCAAGATCTCGGCCATCGACTGGTGGCCAATGCCGATGATGTCAAAACTAAATTTAACTTTTTCTTGGTCGACAACAATGTAATTAATGCTTTTGCATTTTTTGGCGGCTATGTTGGTATTCACACTTCGCTATTGCAGCTTGCAGACACAGAAAGTGAATTAGCCTCGGTCATTGGTCATGAAATTACCCACGTAACCCAACGCCACCTCGCCCGTTCAATCGAAGCGAATGCTCAAACCAATCCTGCGACGGTCGCGGCAGTGTTAGGCTCAATCGTACTGGTTATGGCGGGGGCTCCAGAGGCGGGTATGGCAGGCTTTCATACCTCATTGGCATTAAGTCAGCAGATGGCGATTAACTATACCCGCAGCCATGAGCAAGAAGCCGATCGCATTGGCATAGATTTAATTGCACGCAGTCAATTTGATCCCCAAGGTGCGCCATCATTTTTTGAAAAGATGGCGCAACAGTCGCGTTATGGTAAAAAATTACCGCAAATGCTGATGTCTCATCCCGTGACTGAAGCGAGAATAGCCGACACCAGGATCAGAGCAGCTGAATATGCACCAGTTACCATACCAAGCCAATTAAATTTCCAACTAGCCAAAGCCCGAGTCATCGTTCGCTTTAGTAATTTAGACCCAGTGGCAATTAAGGCGATATTAGAGAAAAAATTTAATCAGCACGATCCCGTGCAAGCCATTGCCTTAAGTTATGGCCAGGCGTTATTAATGCTCGATACAAAACAGCCACAACAAGCTCAAGCATTAATTAAGGCGTTACGACAAAGCGATCGTAATAATCTATTTTACGTCGATGCCTTAACCGATATCTATATTGCACAACGCCAAGCAGACAAAGCCGTTGCAATGCTTAAGCAGTATAACCAAATAATGCCCAACAACGCCGTGGTCGCATTAAATTTAGCCAATGCGTTAATTAAAGCATCGCAGCCCCAGCAAGCCGTCGCTGAGCTCGAACACCTATTGGCTAGTCAGCCAGCTAATGTTACCGCTTGGGGTCTGTTGAAAGATGCACATATCGCGGCTCACAATGCCATCGGCCGTTATACCGCAATGGCCGAAATAGCTGCGCTATACGGTAACTTTGAGCAGGCATTAAAACATCTATATTCAGGCTACAATTTAGTCAAACCACAAGATTCAATTACCAAAGCACGCCTGCAAGCGCGGATAGTTCAGCTACGCCAAGCAAGAGATGACTTGAAAAAATTAAAGATTTAGGCAAGAATTCGCCCTAAACTAATCGTAGAGACAGCTAATGACCCAAATAACCATCTTTCACAACCCAAGGTGCTCAAAAAGTCGGCAAACATTGCAGCTATTGCAAGAAAATAACGCACAAATAACCATTGTCGAATATTTAAAGCAACCGCCAAGCGTGCAACAACTTGAGCAGATTTTATCTTTGTTGAACCTGACACCACGTCAGCTGATGCGCACTAAAGAAGCTGAATATAAAGCGCTCGGCTTAGACAATGAAAACTTAAGCACCAGTGAGCTTATTTTGGCGATGAGCACAACGCCAAAATTAATCGAGCGTCCAATCGTGTTAGCAAACGGCAAAGCCGCCATTGGCCGTCCGCCAGAGCAAGTATTGGAAATATTGTAGATGCAAGCTAAAACTAAATTGTTCATGAACCTGGCGCTCTTTGGCTATTTTGGCCTGCTGATGTTTTTACCACTGTGGCATATCGTTATTGTGCCATCGGTGATGGGTAAATGGACCGTGTTATTGTTAACCGTTGGCCCTCTGCTGTTACCGTTACACGGCATGATCAAACGCAACCCATATACCTTTGCTTGGGCAAATTTCATTGTGCTGTTTTATTTACTGCATGGGCTGACACTCATTTGGGATCGCCCAGACGAACGTCTGTGGGTGGTTATTGAATTGATTTTGGCATCGATGATGTCAATTGGCTGTATGTATTTTGCTAAATATCGTGGCCAAGAGCTTGGTTTGAGCATTCGTAAAAAGAAAACTGACACTGAGTCAGACTCTGAATCTGAATCTAAAACTAATCCCGAAAAATAATGCTCGGCTTAAAGATACAACTCACGGCAAGCACGTTTTAAATAAATAGATATAACTGAAAAGATATTGGGGCGTGTGGATAATTTTCATGGACGAAAAATTGAGCCAACATGGATGTTTTCACGGCGTGTTTACGTAATACGTGCCAATGTCTAGATTAATGCGCTTGCAGTGAGATCCAACTGCTAACGTTCGCGTTAGCAGTTGACTAAACTAGTTGCTAAGCAACAGCCTGCGTTCTTGAGTTAGTGCTTTCAAAAATCTTATCGGCAGACGCAGCAACAAAACCGGTAAATATTTCACCGTTTGCTTTGTTGTAACGTAATGCAAATTCATAAAAGCAGCTAGGAATTGACATAACGCCATCGCTAAACTCAACCTCAACATTGTCAGCCAGCGTTGACGATTGCTCTAACAATACCGCGCTTGATCCTTTAATCTCACCACCGGTACCATTAAGCGCGAATCCAGCCTCTTTTAACGTGTTATTTACCACGGCTATCGAATTAAAATTAGTTAGATAATTAATGCTGACGGTAAAGTGATTAGCACAATATCCCCAAGCTGCGGTCCACGCGGCATATTCACTCTCAGCCAACAACTTTTGATACGTTGGATAATCGATAGACCAATGTTTACCCGAATATAAAAAGTCATCGCTTAATACCGCCGATTCTTCTACTTGATCAACTAAGTCATAAATCACTTGTTGCAGCTCGGGCGAAAAGAGTTCAACCAGTAATTCCGAGATAAAGACCTTTGGCTTGGTTGGATCGCTATGCTCATAATGCTTAGCTCGCAGCTTTTTCTCAACAAACTCATAATCGCCACATTCACGATAACCCACCGCTAAAAAGTGTGCTGCCAGTTTTTCTAAGCCGACCTTTTCAATATTAAAGGTTCGCAATGCAATATGATCATTAATTAAGTCGTCAGCCTGAGTTGAACCTAATAGCTCATGTACTTTCTGAGCAGATGGCGTTACTGCTAGGTAATTTTTCCATAAATTGTTAAAAAGGACATCGACATTGTTATGCATGGTTTTTTCCAGTTATTAAAATATTCGGCGCTAATGTACCAGCCGAAATAGGTAAATTAAAGAGATATAATTAATCGCCAATCCGCTCAACTAGTAAAGCTGGACCTGTAATTGGCGTTAAGATAAGTTGATAAATCTCACTTGATCGCCACTAACAACGTTAAGGGCCGATGCAACTTCAGCGCTCAGTAAAACACGGCTGTTGTCTTTATCATGAAATAGTGCAGCGGTGGCTGTCGCTTTAAACCCTGCAATCGCTTGGTTACAGACAGCATACACAGTGCCATCGCTATTAAGGTGTTCATTATCAACAATGGTAACCGGGCAACGATGGCTGTCTCGGACACTGTTGATTTTATCGAGTCGTGACTCAACCGTTGGCCCGGCATCAAACAAATCGACGTAGCCTCTAAATTCAAAGCCTTCTTTTTCTAACATATTTAACGCGGGCTGGGTTTTTTTATGAACCTTGCCAATCACTGCCTGCGCTTGAGTACTCAGCAGGTTGGTGTAAATAGGATGTTTAGGCATTAATTCAGAAATAAATACTTTGTCACCTATGCCAATAAGATGATCGGCTGTTGGAAAATCAATACTGAAAAAGTGTTCTTGCAACCATTCCCAAAAAGGAGAATGGCCTTCGTCATCTGACACCCCACGCATTTCAGCAATAACCCTGTCAGAAAATCGCTCAGGATGCTCGGCCATAAACAAAAACCGAATTCGTGACAATAGCTTACCGGCAAACCCATGGCGATAATCTTGGCGTAAAAACAAGGTGCAAATCTCACTCGCGCCAGTATATTCATTGCACATGGTTAAAAATTCAACCGTATTGTAAACATCGAGCGCTTGCGAATGATGAACTGACTTACCTTTATGGTAATGATAAATTGGCACACTTAAACCAACAGCCGCTTCAATCGCGGTGGTACCGATAATGGCGCCAGTTTCAGTGTCTTCTAACACGAACAAATAACCTTCATCGGCTGGTGCTAACACGGCTTTACCGACACTAGATTGTGAGCGTTTAATTTTATCAGCCAACAACTGATCATTAACAGGCAACGAGGTAAAACCATGACCTGATTCAATCGCAATTTGTTTTAAGGCGTCAAAATCAGTGGCTTTAATTGGGCGAATAATTTGCATAATATCTGGGTACTTCTTAGGGCATTAAAATTAAATTTGGCTGCTTATACAGCCAAATAGTGCAGCTGGTTTAGTGCTAAATATTAACCAGCAACAACATCGGCTACCGCTTGCTCAAAGCGAGCAAAACCTTCGTCGATATCGGCAACTGGAATAACTAATGACGGCGTGAAACGCATAACATCCATCCCGGCAACCAAATTGAGTAAACCACGGTTGCTTGACGCCATCAAAAAGTCACGTGCGCGCCCTGCATATTCTTTATTTAACACGGCTCCAAGTAATAAACCCTGGCCGCGAACTTCACTAAAAACATGATATTTTTCGTTAATAGCGGTTAAGTGGTCACGAAACATTTTTTCACGTGCTTTAACGCCCGCCAAAACTTCAGTGGTATTAACCGTGTCAAAAACGGCTTCAGCGACAGCACAAGCCAGTGGATTACCGCCATAAGTTGAGCCATGAGTACCTGGTTTTAAGTGCGTTGCTATTGACGTCGTTGTTAACATCGCCGCAATCGGAAAACCACCGCCGAGTGCTTTGGCAGTCGTTAAAATATCAGGGACTACTTTAAGCCCTTGGTAGGCATATAAATCGCCAGTACGGCCAACACCGGTTTGTACTTCATCAAAGATTAATAACGCGTTATGTTTATCACATAAAGCTCGAACACCCACCATAAAATCATTGGTCGGCGAGATAATGCCGCCCTCGCCTTGCAGCGGTTCGATCATCACAGCACAGGTCTTATCAGAGATTAAGGCAGCAAAGGCTTCAAGATCATTATAATCAACGTGATCAATCGCGCCGGGTTTTGGCCCAAAGCCATCTGAATAAGCCGCTTGGCCACCAACGGTCACGGTAAAGAAGGTGCGGCCATGAAAAGCTTTGTTAAAGGCAATAATTTGATCTTTTTGCGGCCCAAATTTGTCTAACGCAACTCGACGGGCTAATTTTAACGCCGCTTCATTCGATTCTGCGCCAGAGTTGGCAAAATAGACTTTGTCGGCAAAGGTTGCATCAACTAATTTTTTTGCCAAACGCAATGCGGGTTCATTAGTCATCACATTTGAGAGATGCCAAATTTTTTCACTTTGCTCTTTCAATGCGCTAACCAGCGTTGGGTGACAGTGACCCAGACAGTTCACCGCAATGCCACCGGCAAAATCAATAAACTCTTGACCGGTTTGATCCCACACCCGAGAACCTTGCCCTTTAACGGGGATCACTGCTGATGGTGCATAATTAGGTACCATCACTTGATTAAATAATTCTCTTGTTACTTGCATCGGGCGCTCCTACACATTCTTAATGATGTGGTTACTTGGGTAATTGATCCGATGTCAGCTGATGCTAACATCGTCAAATCCTATAATTGTGTCATTATGTGTAAGTTTTAATTCAAATAGCAGTGTGTTTTTGGTAAATTTACCGATAATATTTTACATTTTACCCAAGGTAGTTAACAAAATGATAAGTGAGCAAGACGAAAGGTTACTTTGTATACTGCGTCAAAATGCCAGAACAAGTGTGTCAGACCTTGCACGAGCGTTAAATTTATCGCGTTCGACGGTACAAAACCGCATTAGCAAACTTGAAAACTCAGGTGTTATCAATGGCTATGCCGTTCAATACGGCAGTGAGTATATTAAGGATTTAGTGTCAGCCCATGTTTCTATTAAGGTGAAACAGAAATTAACCTCGAAGACGAACCTAGAACTCAAAAAAATTAGCCAAATAATCGAGCTTTACGCGATTAGTGGCGAGTATGATTTAATCGCGATTGTGCAAGCACAATCTTTGGATCAACTTAGCCATACTCTTGATGATATCGGTAATTTAGACGCCGTTGAACGAACCAACTCGTCGGTTATTCTTGAAACTAAATTTAAACGCTAAAAATAAGATAAGTTACTTAAGTGACTAATTTAGTAGCAAAAAAAGTATCATTATTAAACAGCCCCAACGGTGCCTAGTATTTGACGATTTAGTAAACATTCCTAAACAACTCAATTTAGAAAGTTTATTTCGTGGATTTAGCGTTGAGAGTATGATTAAATTTTAAAATTCGTAGAGTCAACTCAGGCTCTCACACAATTAGTTTTTAACTGTTGATATTTCAAGGATGAATTTCATGCATAAAACGAATCAATTATTTGTTTATATCTTACTCGCGCTTTTTGCTGAAACATTAGCGTTAGCTACCGTTTATAATACCTTTGTTGAAGCATTTGTTGTTGGGTTACCAACGCTTGGCGTTGCCATTTTTATGCTTAAGTCGGTACCCAACAGCGTGATCGCCAAACACACAACTGCTTTAGCCGTTATCGTTTTTGCCTGCTTACATATCCATCAAATGAACGGTTTAATTGAAATACACTTTGAACTATTTATTTTAATGGCTGTTTTAATCGTTTTTAATGATTGGACCGTTTTTATTTCTGCCGTCGGCTTAATTGCCGTGCACCACCTATCTTTTTATTTTATGCAAAGCAATGGGTTCAATGTCGCAATTTTCGATGACGGCCGTTTAGCTTTTTCTACCGTTATTATACATGCAGTATATGCGGTAATTGAGGCGGTTATTGCTGGCTATATTGCCAAGATAATCGCTGATGACAGCGTTGGCCGGCAATTAGCGCAAATAACTGAAGAATTAACCTCTAACGTTAATGCAATCGACTTAACCCTTAGAGTCGAAGCGAATGAGAACAAAGTACTTAATAATTTTAATAACCTGCTCTCACTGCTTGACAATGTAGTCAGCGATGTCAAAAAACAAACCAGCCATTTATCGACTAACACGGTTAATTTAATCAACGCTAATCAAGATCTTGAACACTCGTCTGATTTAAAACAACAAGAAACAGATGTTATTGCGACGTCAGCTGAATAAATGGCCGCTACGATTACATCGATAGCAAGAGACACAGTCCAGCTTACAACGCACATGAGCAATGCCAATAAAATCACGCTCGAAACCGCAGAGCAGGTTAAAAGCATTAATGTTAAAAACATTGAGCTAACTCAGGCATTACGAAAAACAAGTTATGATATCAATGAGTTATCCAACTCTAGTGCGGTGATTAACACCGTACTATCAGAAATAACCAGCATCGCTGACCAAACCAATTTACTTGCTTTAAATGCAGCCATTGAAGCAGCGAGAGCTGGAGAACAAGGACGTGGATTTGCGGTCGTCGCTGATGAGGTGAGAACTTTAGCAAACCGGACTAAGGAGAGTACTGACAAAATTGGTGTGACACTGAAAATGCTGATCACCTATTCTAAAAACTCAACCGATTCGATGGATAACTGCAGTAACATTGTTGAAGATATTATTAAAGTTGCCGATGCTGCCAACGATCAAATTAATCAAGCCACTGAGCTGGTTGCCAAATCAAATGATATTGCGATGAGTGTGGCGACTGCGATGGAGCAGCAAGACGTTACAACCACTGGCATCGCTCACAGTTCAGAGAAATTAAGACAAACGGTACTAGAAGATATTCATAAAGCTCAGATTTTGTCTCAAGAAACCGAAAATATTAAAGCAGCGTCAACCTCGATGGAGCAAAGTATTGCCAGCTTCGTCTAAAGGCGCAATGCCGTTTCATTACCTTGTATTGGGGGGCTGGTTAATGCTAGTCGTGTTAGCCGCGGTGTATTTTATCCGGTTACGGTTAGTTTCCTTTGACCCAGACCAAATGTTAAAAGGGATCGAAAGTGATTTATTTATTTCCGAAATTAAGCGTTTAGCGGGTTTAGACAATGAGAAATTATCGAATACTGTCATTCACTTCACTGCGCCCAATTGTCATTGTACTCAGTTTGGTGAAGCGCATAAAAAAGCAATCAATACATCTGCAATGTCTCAAGGCTTTAATATTGTCAATGTGCAGCTCGATCCGACAGATTTAAATACGATAATCCCATCCACCCCCGCTGTTTTATTGGTTGACAAGCTAGGCCAGCTTTTATATTTCGGCCCGTATTCCCAAGGGCTGGCATGCTCTCAATCCAATGGTTTTATTGAAACGGCTTTAAACAATTATAAAATCGGGCTTAGTGCAAAACTGATCCTAAGTGAGACACAAGGTTGTTACTGCAATACCTAACTTTTAACCATTGATAGTGTTGGTGTTGGTGTTGGTGTTGGTGTTGGTGTTGGTGTTGGATAAAGTAAGCTTGCTCAAGATGTTCTTACATCGATGTAAGCATATCTTGAGCAATCCAGCAGCAATTACCGAGGCGCTATTGCCTAAATACTCGGCTTAAGTAGTGAACGTAGGCATCAGGACGTCCGCCGAAGTACCGATGGCTTTACAACGAGTTGTTACAATTAATCGCTGCTCGTTGGCGGTTAAGTTGCCACCATAATAGCGGCATCACCACTGAAATAAGCAGCAATACATAACCCATCCGTTCGCCCAAGCTCCAGATCAATGCGACACAAAATACACTGCCACAAATGATCAAAGGTCGATTTTTATGACTAAGTAACTTACACGCCGCCAACATCGTGGCTAAATAAATCACCACAAAAACGCCGTTGCACCAAGCAATCAGTACTTCAATATCTTGTCCGCTGAGATAAGTTACTGACAGAATAATCGCCATTGCCAGCAACACTGTGCCTAATGCCCTTGCCGGTTCGTCATGTTGATTGAGGTTAGAAAAATACCGTGGTAAGACCCCGTCATTGCTAAAACTCCAAACTAACCGCGATACACTGGCGGCATAGACGTTAACAGCGCCAAGACCAGCTGCAATACCCAATATACCGATGACCTGTGCGCCATAACCACCAAGCAAACGATCAAAAACCCCGATCATTGCCAACTCAGTAACACTGGGTATCGCCAACAGCAACCAAGTACACGCCAAATAAACTAAACCCACCAATAAAGTACCAATCATCATCGCGGGCAGTAAATCTTGTTTGGGTTTCCGAAAGTCACTGGCTAAATGAGTCATCGCTTCAACCCCGAGAAAACTCCAAAAGGCGATGCTGGCAGCTGACATGATTAAGCTAAATTTGGCGGGATCTGCAGCCTGTACTAACGGATCTGAATTGACTAACTCAGGTTGAATACCGCTAGCGCCGAACAGCAGCATAATAACCGCGACTATGGTCAGCGTTAAGACAAATTGCAGCGTCGCCGATGTCTTAATGCCACGATAGTTAACCACAAACAAACCTGCTAATACCGCTAGTTCACAGGCTAGTTTAGCCAACGGACTCAGTGTTACTAGCGGCTCAACAAACTGGAATGTCAGCAAAATTGCGGCCGATGCACCCAGCGGCACCACCAATAAAAATATCAGTCCAATCGTGCGACCAGCAATCGGGCCAAAGGCTTGCTCGACAAAATACGCCGGTCCTGCCGCATGAGGAAATGTTGCCGCCAAACGACCAAAAACTAAAGTAATAGGTATGATGGCAAGCGTCAGTAGTAACCACGCGATAAAAGCGCCCTGACCGGCAATAGCGATAGTCATTTGCGGTAAAATAAACACCCCTGTGCCCAATAGCGTTGTAGCCATTAAACCGGCACCTTGCCAGCGGCCAATTTTTGACGATTTATGAGTCATAACGTTTCCTAGTTGTTTGATATTTTGGTTATTATACCCTTCTACCAGTAATCGAATTGCCGCTATTAACCAAGTAAAAGCCAGAAATAACCGACATATTGTCGGCTTACTACTGTTATTCAGGTAAATTGTCGGTCAAGAGTTGTTATCATGACTATTGACCAACAATTATCATTTGTAGCTATTTTAGAGGATACCGTGGATAAATTTAATCAAGCGATCATAGCCCAATTACGAAAAAACGCGCGGATCAGCGTGTCGACTATCGCACAGACGGTAAACCTGTCGCGCTCTGCGGTATCTGAGCGGATCAATAAATTAGAAAAAACAGGGGTTATTCGAGGGTATCAAGTATTGCTCAGTGAATCAGAAAAATCGGCAATCTCGATATATTTCGAGATCCAGCATCGGCGTCGGCATTGTATCGAAATCGTAGAAATTTTCCGCGCAATCCCCGAAGTAGTTAGCTGTAGTAGCATTACTGGCGATATGGATTTACTGGTGTTGGTAAAAGCCGACTCAATGCAACGGATCCACAAGATCCGCGAACAATTAGATATGGAACCCGACATTACTAAAGTAAAAACCCATGTTGTGCTCAGTGAATGGATTAATAATAGTCTTAGTTAACCGAGTTCTGGGTGAAAGTTTTGCAACGCCATGAAAATAAACGAATACAAACATAGTTAACACCCAGGGATGAAATTTTAGTGGAAATCACAAGTTCTCTGCACCAAACAGAAATTAAGTACCGGCATCCATGCAGGCAAGGCGTTTTCACGAATCAATAGCGGGCTATTGGGAGTAAAAACAACGCTGATAGGTGCTAAAAAAAGTGTTATTGGGAATAATTCACTTATCCGGTATTCAAGTTAGTAAGGCTTAGTTCTGCTATCGCTAATGCATTAAGTGATTAAAACTTCAATGTTTCTTTAATAAATGGAATAGTTAACTTACGCTGAGCCTGTAATGAGGCTTTGTCCAAACGATCGAGGGTGTCGAACAAGGTCCGCAAATCACGATTAAGGCGATTAAACAGAAACCGTGCGACATCATCGGTCATCATCAGTCCCCGCGACTCTGCACGGCGCTGCATAGCGGTTAGTTTGTCTTCATCAGACATCGAGTTAACATGATAACTCAAACCCCAACTTAAGCGTGATGCTAAATCCGGTAAATTAAAATTGCTTTGACCTGGCGCGTTGTCGGCGCTAACTATCAATTTACCGCCCGTTTCACGCACGCGATTATAAAGATCAAAAAGCGCTTCTTCCCACATCGGATTACCGGCAACTTTTTCAATATTATCAAGACAAATTAGCGACACCTGATGCAAATTTTCTAGAATGGCAACGCTCATGCTCGGGTAAAGCTCAAAAGGAATATAAAAAGTACTTAAATTTTGATTTTGCGCTGCGGCACAACAGGCATGTAATAGGTGTGTTTTACCTGATTTAGGCGCGCCCCACAGATAAACGAACGACCTATCGTCGTCTTGGGACAAACCAGCGAGCAATGCTAATATTTCTTCGTTGTTACCAGGATAAAAACTATTAAAAGTTTCATCATCAGGCAAATAAACTGGTAACGACAATTGTCGAGGATTAGACAAGCTTTTTCTCTATACTATTTCAAAACACGCCAATAATAACATTGGCAAGAATAGACACGCAACTAAATGCCTTTACAAGCTCGCTGTTAGAGTAAATAACAGCCTAATTTATGCCAATAAACTGGCTTAGCTTGATATTTTACAATGCCCAGTGGAACATTCGCTCGGTTTGACCTAACAACGGAGGATTGTTCAACAATTTTTTATCCAAACTAATTACATCAATTAACGAGTCTGAACGACCAAAGATATTGAGGTTAAATGTAAAGATTTGGTTGTTTACTTGCGATACTTGCAATGAATCGACGGCTTTAAGTGACAGTAAATAATTCGTCACCGCTGCATAGATTTCGATAGAATCAATCGCTGAGACATTAAAAGAAAAGCTACTGGTTTTTGCTTCCGTATTCACGCTGTATTGATGACCAAAGAAATTACTGCTTTGCTCAACCAGCGCCATTAACGCCTGCTTAGTGCTCGGATACTGACCACGGCCACTGCTAATAACTTTGGAGAATTGTGAATTAAAAGCGTTACTGCTGGTTGGAACTCGGTGAACAACCCATTTAATCGTCGCACCAGCCTGGCGCGAAACTTTTGCAATAATAACAAAATCAGCACGGTAACGTTGACTAGCAAGACCAATTTTATCAGAGAAAAGTCCCCACACATCAGTCATGCCTACTTTTAATCGGTCGTCAAGATCCCACAACGGTAAGATAACGGGCAGCCCACGTCCTCGAGCTTGGCGGGTTAGCACACTTGCGTAGCTATTACTCATTTGCTCTGTTACTACTTGCCGTTTGTTATTGGCGGTTTCATAGGCGACCCAAATCGCGACTGTTGGTCGGGTATTGCCCCAAATTGGCACCGCTGCCGATTTTAACAAATCATCCACTAATTGTTCATTAAATCTGGCGCTTAAACGTAAACCACCTGCCTCACTAAAATTAAATTCAGCAGTATAAGCCAAAGCATCTGCCAGCCCTTGCTTGATAGTGGCATTGTTTAACACATTAGTCTGGCCCGATACTTTTATTAATACCCGACCCAATAACCTCGATAACATCTTATTGCGCACGCTGGCACTTTGGCTTGAAACGGGTAAATTTGCACTATAGAGCCCTTGAACTGTCTGTGCAGCAGCAACCGACCAGATAAGTTGCAAGGTGAAAAGAGCTAATATAAAGAATGGTTTCACGTAATTAGGCTTTATTTAATAAGGATGAATAAATTGTATCACAACTGTTTAGCATTACATTTTTTTGATTTAAATTTCTGCACCGCCTTGGTTGCCAAACTAAGGAACTCGGCCTCAACCGTGCGCCAGATCAAGCTTTTTCACCATGAACCAACAAAAATAGTGAAATAAATCTCACTTTTCGATGTTTTCTGGCGCAACAATACGCTAAAATACGCGCAAAATTTACAGCCAATCAGGTAGAAGGTTCACGTGAGTAATTCTAAATCTCTTAGTTATAAAGACGCTGGTGTAGACATTGATGCGGGTAATGCCCTAGTCGAGAATATAAAAAGCGTAGTCAAACGTACTCACCGCCCAGAAGTTATGGGTAATTTGGGAGGCTTTGGCGCGTTATGTCAATTACCCACTAAATATAAAGAACCAGTATTGGTATCGGGCACAGACGGTGTAGGTACTAAACTTCGTTTAGCTATTGATCTAAAACGTCACCAAGATGTTGGGATCGATTTAGTTGCAATGTGCGTAAACGATTTAATCGTTCAAGGTGGTGAGCCGCTATTTTTTCTCGATTATTTTGCAACAGCAAAGCTTGATGTTGAAGTGGCAACCCAAGTCGTTACTGGCATTGGTAAAGGCTGTGAATTAGCAGGTTGTGCCCTAATCGGTGGTGAAACAGCTGAAATGCCTGGCATGTATCACGGCGATGACTATGACATGGCTGGCTTTTGTGTCGGCGTTGTTGAAAAAGCAGACATTATTGATGGTAGTAAAGTCGCTGACGGCGATGCCTTAATCGCATTAGCCTCTTCTGGTCCTCACTCAAATGGTTTCTCGTTAATCCGCAAAGTGTTGGAAGTAAGCGGTCAATCAACGGATCTATTACTGGAAGGAAAATCTATTGCTGATCATCTAATGGAGCCTACCCGAATTTATGTCAAAAATTGCTTAGATGTAATTGCCAAGCATGACGTGCACGCTTTGTCGCACATTACTGGTGGTGGTTTTTGGGAGAACATTCCTCGCGTTTTACCTGACAATAGCAAAGCTGTTATCGACGGTAAAAGCTGGCAATGGCCAAGTATCTTCAACTGGTTACAAGAACAAGGTAATATCGATACTTACGAAATGTACCGCACCTTTAACTGTGGTGTCGGCATCATCATGGTTGTGCCACAATCAGATTTAGCTAGCGCGTTAACTCAATTGAACGAATTGGGTGAAAATGCTTGGCACATCGGTAACATCGCTCAGCGTAACGGTGACGAAGAGCAAGTTGAGATCGTATAAGTCATGACTAAACGAATCGTAGTACTCATTTCAGGTAACGGCAGCAATCTACAAGCCATTATCGATAACTGTAATGACAAGCACATCAACGGTGAAGTCGTTGCTGTGATATCAAACAAAGCAGCTGTTTATGGGATCGAGCGTGCCGCCAAGGCAAATATTCCTTGCGAAGTGCTAGACCATAAAGCATTTGTCAGTAGAAATGAGTATGATCAGGCACTAATGGCCGTTATCGACCAGTTCAAGCCAGATCTTATTATTTTGGCTGGTTTTATGCGGATTTTAACCCCTGAGTTGGTTCAACACTACCAAGGTAAAATGCTTAACGTTCACCCGTCATTATTACCGAAGTATCAAGGTCTTAATACTCACCAACGAGCAATTGATGCCGGCGATACCGAACATGGCGTCAGCGTGCACTTTGTCACCGAAGAGCTCGATGGCGGCCCAGTAGTGCTTCAAGCTAAAGTACCGGTATTTCCAGAAGATAATGCTGACGATTTAGCGCAACGTGTCCACCAGCACGAACACCGGATTTTCCCGTTGGTCGCGCAGTGGTTTTGTACTGACCGTTTGTCTATGCAGCAGCAAGGTAATGATTTTGTCGCCTATTTAGACGACAAGCCACTACCAGCTCAAGGTTATGCTAGCGACTAGATAGCGAAATTTTTCTTCGCTAATACGATATAAAAAGGCAATTCGACATCGAATTGCCTTTTTTATGTGGTGATAGTAACGTCACAATCGCGGATTTTAATCAGCTATTCTTTACTAATAGTCAATTCAATGTGCTCAACCTTAGAGTCAAAGCCGATATTGCACTCGACCCAATAGCGACCATTACTAGAATGCCATAAACCTTCGACCGAAAAACCTCTGCTATGATGCACCGTTTCAACCCGCCAACGACTTAAGCTAAGCCCAATTTCCAGTAAATACTCCTGACTTAGCTCATAACAAGCCTGCTCGGCTTGATTTGCTCGCACCACCCGCACTTCGTCTCCATACACCTTAAAACTGAAAAATGTAATGATTAACAACCAAAACAAACCATTTACCAAGCTTTTATCCATCAAAAACCCACCTCAAGTGAAGAATAACAAGTAAATGCCAACTTTAAATTGACAAACACTAATGCATTCGCTATAAATGTTGTCAAATAGTTAATTACATCAGTTTACTGATTTTAATTAACTAATACATTAAATCGACGGCTGGTATCGTCATTTAGGCTATACCGCCAAATAGCGAGCAATAAGCTTCTATTTATACACTCTTAAGCCAAGAGTGATTAACATTTTTTAAACTCATTTCGATCAAGGCGATGAGTTATAGTGGAGAGATAAAATTCATGTGTTCAATTTTTTCAATTTTAGATATTAAGTCTGACGTTACAAAGCTACGCGCTGTCGCATTAGAAATGTCAAAACTTATGCGCCATCGTGGCCCAGATTGGTCAGGCATATACGCTGGTGAAAAAGCGATTTTAGCCCATGAACGTTTGTCAATTGTCGACGTTAACACCGGCGCTCAACCACTATATAACGTACAAAAAACTAACATTCTTGCAGTCAACGGCGAAATATATAACCACAAAGAGCTTGGCGCAGAAATGCCAGACTACCCATTCCAGACAAAATCTGATTGTGAAATCATTCTTGCCCTATACCAACGTGACGGCGTTGAGTTTTTAGACAAGCTTAACGGCATGTTTGCTTTTGTTTTATATGATGAAACGCAAGATCGTTACTTGCTAGGTCGTGATCACATGGGCATTATCCCAATGTACACTGGCCGTGATGAGCATGGTAACTTTTATGTTGCTTCAGAAATGAAAGCACTGGTTCCAGTTTGTAAAACGATTGAAGAATTCCCTCCTGGTCACTTCTTTGATAGCAAAGAAGGAAAAATGGTTAAGTATTACCAACGCGAGTGGCGCGACTTTGATGCTGTTAAAGACAACAGCAGTTCAAAAGAAGAGTTACGTGCTGCACTAGAAAGCTCAGTAAAACGCCAACTAATGACTGATGTGCCTTACGGTGTATTATTGTCTGGTGGCTTAGACAGCTCAGTAATTTCTGCTATCACTAAACAGTATGCTGAACGTCGTGTTGAAGATGGCGATCAAAGCCAAGCATGGTGGCCTCAACTACATTCATTTTCAGTTGGCCTTGAAGGTTCTCCAGACTTAATCGCGGCTCAGAAAGTAGCCGACCATCTTGGAACCGTACATCACCCAGTACTTTTCACCATTCAAGAAGGCCTTGATGCGTTAAAAGACGTTATCTATCATCTTGAAACTTACGATGTCACCACTATTCGTGCTTCAACGCCAATGTACCTTATGGCCAGAAAGATTAAAGCAATGGGCATAAAAATGGTGTTGTCAGGTGAAGGCGCCGATGAATTATTGGGTGGCTACTTATACTTCCATAAAGCACCTAGTGCTCGTGACTTCCACGAAGAAACCGTACGTAAGTTAGACAAGCTTCATATGTTCGATTGTGCTCGTGCGAACAAAGCTATGGCCGCTTGGGGTGTTGAAGCCCGTGTACCATTCTTAGACAAAGAGTTTATCGACACAGCGATGAGACTAAACCCTGATGACAAGATGATCAAAGATGGCCGCATCGAGAAAAACATTCTGCGTGAAGCTTTCGAAGACATGCTGCCTGAAAGCATCGTATGGCGTCAAAAAGAACAGTTTTCTGACGGCGTAGGTTACTCTTGGATTGACCAGCTAAAAGAATATGCTGCCAGCCAAGTCACTGATAGCCAGTTAGACAATGCGCGCTTTAAGTTCCCGCATAACACCCCTGAAAGCAAAGAAGGTTACTTGTTCAGAACCATTTTTGAATCGCACTTCCCATTAGATGTTGCAGCTAAGTGTGTACCAGGCGGAAAATCAGTTGCCTGTTCTACGCCAGAAGCTTTAGCATGGGATCCTAGCTTCCAAAACATGAACGAACCATCAGGCCGTGCAATCGCTGCCGTGCATAACGACAGCTACAGCTAAACCAGTCTATAGTTCACACTTATTATTAGTTAAGTTAACTAGCTAAAAATCCCCCACACAATGTTATTGTTTGAGGGATTTTTTTTGAGCAAATTTTGTTATTTTAGAATACTTTGTTATTTAACAAACTCCCTTACAAGCTTATCCTTGTTCTCGATAATTCGGCTTTAATAAAACAACAAAGAAAAACATACCAAACAGTTGATAACATTAGTATTTGACAATATCATTGATGAAATTAAGATAATATATTGCTAGCTGTTAGGTGTAATCAATGAGCATTAGAAAATATTCAACAAGGGATTACCCTGGACTTTTGAATGTTTATTCAAACTCTAAATTAGATGAATTGAAATATGAAACGGCTAAGTTTGTACTATTACCATTAGAAAAAGATCAGCGACGTTTAGCTCAAATCTGTGAGTCCGAAATTTACGTTTATGGTGATCAGGAAGTCATCGCATTCTGCGCTTATCACGGCAGCGAAATAAGAGCGCTATTTGTCCACCCTAAAGCTCGCGGCCAAGGTATTGGCATCAAACTATTAGAGTTTATGCTTTTCAACATCACAGACACCGCATCACTGTATGTCGCAGCGTCAAATTATCCAGCGATACGTTTGTATAAAAAACATGGCTTCGAGATTATCTCAGAGTTTAAGACAACATATAATAAGGCTGTTGTTGTGGCGAACAAAATGGCACTGTCACCAGCTACGGCCAACTAGCTAATAGCTGCTAACCCGTACATTATTACATTAGTTATTAAGCCTAGAACTTTATTGAGCTAAATTTTCACGATTAATGCTATGTTGGTGACCCAATGAACAACCTAATTATACTTACCCTATACCTCACTGTGTTGCTACAGCCTATGACTGTTTTAGCATTGCAGCAACAAGATCCTTGTTTAGGCCCTAGTGCTATGCACCAAGGGATCTGCGTCAATAACAAGCTTGAATTGGCGGATACAGAACTACATAACGCCTACCAAGCCGCTATTGTGCGAATTAAACATGAAGATCAATTTCTAAATAGAAATTTGCAACATAGCTTTAGCAAGTCTCAACGTGCTTGGTTGAAATACACCGAGACGTACTGTGAATTTAAAGGCAACAGCACTGGCGCCGCAGGTGGCTGGTCCGGTGTTCACACAGAAAATTGTGTTCTTGATATGATTAATCAGAGAATTACATATTTAGAGCGTGTTTTTTCGGGCTGATTATCTAATTGCTGTGCCTTAGAATTATCGCCGACAATAAACAATAAACCTAGCATCTAGCCCAAGCTCAGCTAAAGCCCGTATTTTTAGGATCAGATTAGACCTAATGTCCATATACAACCTTGTTAACCAATACATATACTAACAGTGACCTACTAAGTCCACCCGATAGTTATAGTGCTAAGAACAAAGGCTCTCATATTGAAAATGCCTTTACTCAAGGAACCGCAGTACCATGAAATATCAAAATAATATTGAGCCTGAAAATTGTTCGGGTATGACAGACATTCGAACTGAAATCGATAAAATGGATCGAGATATTATCACTATTTTGGGTAAGCGTTTCGAGTATGTAAAAGCGGCATCAAAGTTTAAAACCTCCCAAACATCGGTTCGTGCGCCAGAACGTTTTAAGGCTATGTTGGAGCAACGGCGAATTTGGGCATCATCACAGGGATTAAGTCCCGATGCTATCGAAAAAATGTATCGTGATTTGGTCAACCATTTTATCAATGAAGAAATTTCTAAATGGCAATCAGAGTCTTCCGATTTAAAACAAGATAATCAAACGTAAAGAGCAAATTCGGTTAATCTTAGTTACCCGCCCAACACGCTACATTTACGGTATGGTGTAATTTATTGTTATTCAGTTTTCTCGTCACTTACAATTCTAAAAGGTATTTAAGCCAATAAAACCATGCTAATGTTCCTGCTTTTAGCTGGTTTATTGAACGAATCTTAATCTCAAAAGAGGGTTAGACTGTGGAAAGTTATTTAATGTATGTGGTCGTCGCCGCGCTTACCGTTGCCAGCCCTGGCCCTGGCGTGATCCTGACTCTAAATAATGCAATCCAACGAAGTGCTGCTAATACCTTTTCTGGCATGCTGGGCATCGCTAGTGGCGTCTTTGCGGTTTCCGTCCTTTGTGCAACGAGCATCGGGGTTATTCTGACAGCTTCCGCCGTTGCCTTTACCGCAGTAAAATTAATTGGAGCAGCCTATTTAATCTATCTTGGGATAAAAATGTGGCGAACTCAAACGCCATTAAGTACTCACATCGAATTGCACCATAAGTCGAATATAAAATGTTATACCGAGGGGCTTTCTATTACTATTTCAAACCCCAAAGCAATCTTATTTTTCATGTCTTTATTTCCGCAATTTATTGAGCCCCAAGCAAGTTATACCAGTCAATTTATTACGTTATCTTTAACATTTTGTTGTTTAGTACTTATCATTCATAGTGCTTATGCATTGGTAGCAAGTTTCGCTAGAAATAAGTTATTGCAGCCAAAAGCAAGAAAAGTCCTTAATCAAATAAGCGGCAGTATTTTTATGTGTTTCGGTGTCGGCTTGGCCGCATCGAGCAAATAGTCAGCCAATTGCTCACAAAGATTGTAAGCTTAATTGACTATAGCTCGCGGCACATTTTAACTAACAGTTTCGCCAATAACGAAACGCTTAACCAAGGTGCTTAGTCCATCAGATTGTGCTGCAATTTCGGAGGCCGCTTCGAAACTTTGTTCTGCCATGGCACTGCTTTTGGTCGTATCATTTTCCAACTGCGAGATATTGTCATTAATCACTTTAATGGTCACAACTTGCTCCTTGCTTGCTTGCGAAATGTTACTGACAATGTCAGTTACTTGGTCCATACCAGCACTTACGTCCTTTAAGGCATTGGCCGATTGATGAACCAATGAAATACAGTCACTTGTTTGCTCTAACGAATCTTGAATTAAGCGTTGAATATCTTTTGAAGCCGCAGCCGAACGCATTGAAAGACCCTTAACTTCATTAGCGACCACGGCAAAGCCTAAACCGTGCTCTCCCGCTCTTGCAGCTTCGACAGCAGCATTAAGTGCTAACAAATTCGTTTGAAATGCGATGCCGTCAATCATTTCAACGATACTGCTCACCTTGAGACTGGCTTTTTTAAGTTCATCAATCGCCATCACCGTCTTACTAATAACCTCAATGCCACTTTCAAGCTGCTTTTCCACCTTAGATACCACGGCATGTGCCTGAGACACTTCATGTGAAGTTTTATTAACCGATTTATAGATGGCCCCCATGCTTTGATTCGTCACGCCTAGCTTGCTCGATTGTTGCCGTGCTTGAACCGCTAAGTTTTCACTGGTTGAGGTTAATTTTACCGTGGTTGCAGTGACATCAACGGCTGACTTTTGAACCGCGACAATCATTGAACTTAATTGCTCTAACGAGCTATTCATCGCTATAGCAAACTGTGCTAACTGGCCGTGATAATCACCCGTGATCCTTTGGCTGACATCATTTGCGGCCATTGATTGACTCACTTTTAATATTTCATCGAATGCTTGCTCTAAGGCCGATAATGAGTGATTAACTTGAATTTTTAGTGTATTAAAATCACCTTCCATTGGGGTCGCTATTCGAATAGAGAAGTTACCTTGATTCATTTGTTCCATCGCGATTTTAACTTGCTCTAATGAAGTGCACACCGCTCCCATACCAGTGTTGGCGGCCAGCGCAATCTCTTGGTAAATTCCTTTTGAGTCAGTTTGAACCTGCCGAGTAAAATCACCATGTGATATCCCTCGCAAGACATTTGAAAGACCATTTAAAATATTAGAAACCTGCTCAATGGTATTGTTTACTCGGTCTTTTAAACGATTAAGGTCTCCTTTTAGATCAATCTCAATCCGCTGATTTAAGTTGCCGCTGGCGACTGATTCCATCACCGATGTGACTGATTCAATTGAACGTTGCTGTACTTCAAGCATGCTATTAAGCGAATGAGCCATCTGGCCAACTTCATCGGATTGATCAATTTGCGCGCGGATTGAAAAATCGCCGTCTATTTCAATTTTCTGCATCACTTGCTGCACAATACTCAGTGGTCGGGTAATTGTTCTGACTAAGAATGACGAGACACCAATTAATACGCCGACAATAAAAACAATAATAATCAACAGTTTTGATGCTTCAATCATGAATGCTGAGCGAACGTCATCTAAGTAAACACCACTGCCTATTATCCATTGCCATTGGTTTAACCCTTTGACAAAAGAGACCTTATCTACCGGAGTTTCTTGGTCTGGACGTGACCAAACATAATCAACAAACCCCTCGCCTTGCTCATTAACAATACTCACCATCGCGTTAAATAGCGCTTTGCCGTTGGGGTCTTTTATTGCTGATAACGGTTGCCCGTTCAGCGCAGGCTTGATCGGATGCATAATCATGGTTGGCTGATAATCGTTAATCCATAGGTAATTACCACCGTCATAACGAATTTCTTTAATCGCTTGCTTAGCCTGAAATTGCGCCTGTTGACGTGTTAACTGACCTGATTTTTCCATTTTAGTAAAATGTTCAATTAAGCTATGAGTCGACTCAACCACATTTTTTACTGCCATTTTTCGGTCATTAAGCAATTCGTAATTAAGATTATATAAACTAAAAGCCGCGACTAATAAACAGCCGGACACAGCTACACTGGTTAATAACCACAGTTTTCGGCTAATACTTAAATTCTTGAATTTTTTCGACAACACAGCTATCTCCCTGAAGGCTGAATTTTGAACTTTGATTATCTGAATAAGGCGGTCGAAATGACAATCAGATATAATGCTAAAGCATGACTTATATATACTTTAATAAGGTTTAATCATTAAATCAAGTGAGCTTTTAATCTAACACTCACGATAAGTCTATCTTAACCAACGCAATATCAATAAGTAATAAACTTGAACCTTAGTTGTCTGGACACAGGAAAAATTAGCAGCTCCAAATAGAGTAACGACCCAATTATTTGTAATTTATAAATCTCATTATTTTATTTTAAACCCTAACATGACCAAAAGTAATGTTGAAAAAAACAAGGTTTCATACTCCTGTATTAGTCACCTTAACGGAGCGAACTGGCTGTACACATGTTAAATAAACGACAACAAAGCGCTTGCTACAATGGCAGCTAACTATTGGCCTATTACTAATAACCCAATGTTAGCGACTAAAGCTAGATAATAGGCACGAACAGGGCCAGTAGCGAGGCAGTTACTGCTAAAGATTAACGACTAATACTGATGTGGGCATTATTTGTTTTCCACTGGCGAGTAAGGTTGCTGCTTTATAATCTATGTTCGCTTTTTCAATACAATACTGCTGTTCACTACTGCAGTTCACTACAATATTTGTCGTTCTATAATGCGTTGGTTCATTACCATATTTTAAACGTTACCAGCGGTAACAATAACAACATTTCGGTCAACCAGTAGCCAAAACATACAGCCTGAAGCAGATTAATGACGGTTTGAAGTGCGTTGCATGCTGTATTTATAAATGACTAACAACCCTTAAACCGCACAAGGTTTTCGCGCAGGTAAATAGGCAGCTAGTTTTATATTTAATACTTAAAATTTAGTACTACAGTCTCATTAGCCATTGAATGTTAGCTGATCTTGGACGGCGCATCCAAAGCCCCTAAACGAAAAATCGCTGCGAGCCAATAAAGCGAGCAACGATGTAATTGCAATGGTATGGGCTATGTTGACCTTAAATGCAGCGGGCTTCACAATTGATTGAAAGTGTCGGTCTTGGTGTAGGTATTGATGTTGATGTTTGATGTTTGATGTTTGATAAAGCAAGCTTGAGCAGCATCAATGCTGCCCCCTAGCCTCGAACGTAGATAGAAACTTCATGCCAGCGGCATGAGGAAGTCCGCCGATGTAGTGATGGATTTACACCGACTTGCTGCTCACATAGCAACACGTTAGTACAACAGAGCCAATTGTATTTAGTTAACAGCAGCACTGTTAATTAAAATCAATAATTGGGGCATCGATGACGTGCTTAGTCGCGTTGGTACAATGATTCTATGGTACTCGATTCAATAGTTTGTGAATTAATCATATACCCTGCTAACGCGCCAGATGCATCAGCGGGTAAATCAAGACTTGCTACGCCAAGTGCATGTACCGTAAAACGATAGTGGTGAACACCATGACCTTTTGGCGGGCAAGCGCCACCGAAACTACGGCTACCGTAGTCATTTTTAATTTGAATACTGCCGGCTGGTAAATCGTTGGCTTTAGCGGTTCCAGCACCAGCAGCCAGTTGATTAACGTTAGCTGGAATGTTGACCACTTGCCAATGCCACCAGCCACTGCCGGTAGGGGCATCAGGATCGTAGGCTGTAATCGCAAAACTTTTGGTTGCTTTAGGCGCGTTAGCCCACGAAAGCTGCGGTGAGACATCGCCACCAGCACAGCCAAAACCATTAAATTCTTGGCTTTTAGCCATAGTTTGTCCATGCGAGATGTCATCGCTTGATAATGTCAAAGAGCTTGCAAGGGCTGATGCTGACAGGCTCAGTGTTAAAACCGAAATAAGTTTAAGTGTATGGCGCATATAATATATCCTTGGGTATTTGTAATTGGTTTGATCGATATATTAATATGTTTTTTATCTGTTGTTAGCCCGTAAACAATCTCTCTTTCGCCCTAATCCGCCATTTTAGTTTTTCGAAGCTCAGAGGGCGTTAAACCAAAACGTCCCTTGAAACGATCGGCAAAACGAGATTGCGATTGGTAACCACATTTTTGGGCGATCAAGCCGATAGCATAGTACGTTGTTTGCAATAAATGTAACCCTAAGCCTAACCGTGCTTGATCTTTAATTTCTTGGACACTGGTGCCTTCGTGTTTTAATTTTCGACGCAAGGTCGATTCACTCATCGCCAGTTTGTCACAGATGTATTCAACGGTTAATTGCTCAAAGCTTTGTTCGCAAAACATCTGATGCAATCGATGCGTTACGTTCGACGTGCCTACCATCGACAAGATTTCTTGATGACCCAAATGGCATAATAACTCAATGATTTCTCTTTTTCGTAATGACCACAGTGGCTTGGGCGCCCATAGCGAGATTTCGACAAACTGCTGCAGGCATTTACTTAAGGTCTGGTTTATTTCGCCGACATAATAACGTTTTTGATTGCCAGTATTGACTTGAAGTCCCTGGAAATCTTGATAGTCAAACTCAATTAGCAACGCATAATATTCCTTATCTTTTGGAATGTTACGCATATTAATCGCCGGGTTATCAGCCAAAAAGATAAAGTTACCACTGGCGCAGTTTATTTCATGGTCTTTGCCGAGCTCTTTGTTACCACTTAGCACCACAATCAGTAAAGGTTTAACGATAGGCACATTGAGCAAGTTTTGTTGGGTAATTGAACTATAAACCGAAAAAGGTTGTTCGCACTGTGGGTTAATTGTATTTTTAACAATATTTAGCAGATCTACCATGATTTCCTTAATGGACCAAACTTAAAGCAGTTGTAAGCAAGTTAATTGCCCTATCAATTCTGAAATTAACTCATTAATAAATTAAAACTTTATCATTATTCTTTATGCGATGGTTACCCGTATAGTTAGTTATTTCGCAATAATGTATATACCGCATGGTCAACAAGGCGACCATTTAAGTTTTCAGCTTGAGATCTAATGCCTACTAGACAAAACCCTAATCTCTCACACACCTTGCGACTTGCTGCGTTGTCTACTGCCACTGAAATTTGAACTTTATCTATTTCTAAATCAGTAAACGCAATGTCGATTAATTGCGATACTGATCGACTGACCAAGCCCTGCCCTTGATAGGCAGAACTTAACCAATAACCTATTTCAACTTTTTTAAGGGAATGATCAATTGTGTTTAAACTAACATTGCCGACAATTTCACCGTCAAAAATCATCGCACATACCAGCGATTTATTATCGGCGTAGTCATGCAGTGACTGATTGATAAATTTAACAAAAAAATCTTCGCAGTCAGCATGCGGCGGCCAAGCTAACCACTGACTAAGATACTCACGTTCTCGCTCAACAATTTCTAAATACTTTGCAGCAAATGAACGCTCAACCAATGCAAGCTCTAGTCCTTTGCCAATTAGTAATGTAAACATAGCTTCCTCTAAATACATAATAAGACGATAGAATTACAAATACCTTTACCCAGAACTCAGATTAATTAGGCAGATTAAATGGCGTTACAATTTCAAGTTTTGATGTTTTCATAACGACATTTTCTAACATTCGATGATACTGCAGAATACTCCTAAACGCTTGGTTTATATCCCATTGTAAATCATGATATATGACAGCTTGAATCTTTCCCTGTGCTAATAACAACCGATTATCACAATCGAGATCATGGCCAATGAATACTTCAACCGTACGATCCATTTGTTCGAAAGCTTCAATTATCGCGGTATTGGCACCTCCAACACTGTAAACCCCTTTAATATTAGCTGTCGTTGCTATTAAGTTGCTAATTTTCCTGTACATTGGCGCGTCGACTCCATCACTTCCTTGTGATAATACGATGTCGAGCTTAGGACAATACTGCGCTAATGATTGTTTGAACGCACTCACGCGATCAGCTTCACCACTAAAAGACTCGTTGCTCATCACCACCAATAATTTCCCTTCAACCTCATGATTAAGCCACTGTTTAAAGAGATAAGCAGCCAGATCTCCGGCGCGCTCATTGTCCATGCCAACATATGACAAACGACGAGAGTTAGGTAAATCGGTCACCAAAGTAACAACCGGAATTTTAGCCGCGTTTAACGCATTTATTGTCTCGGCTAGGAGCGGATCGTTAACCGCTTTTAGAATTACCCCATGGCTATCGGTTTGGGCAATTTTCAATAATTGCTGACGCATTGACTGAACATCTGTTTGTTCAAACAAATGAAACCGTGGCCGAATGCGAAATGGCGACATCTCTAGAATTTGTTGATTTACCGCCGCTCTTATCGCGTGACAAAAACGATCGGGCGCATGCATTAATACGTCAATATAAAACGTCCGCCCAGACAATATAACGGCATTTTGTTGCTCTTGTAGCTCCACAATAGCCATTTTTATACGCTGCTCAGATTGGTAGCTGACCTGCCCTCGCTGATGAATAACCCGGTCAACCGTCGCTTTACCCATGCCGGCCTGTGCGGCAATTTGTTTGATCGAAAACTTGCGGTCTGAACGCATATTTAACTTCCTGAGGTGTTTTTGGGGTCATTTTGAGCTATTAACTACTTTAAGAAGTGATAATATTTTTGTCAAATCATTAGTTTGCATAACCTCGAACAAGGCGTTTACATTATGAAAGATAAAATATACTTCAAGACCAGTGAGGTTTCTGTCGCTCAGCTCGCCGACCATTGTGAACAGTCGATCTCACTTGACGATTATCGTTTTGCGGCTGGCGTTGAAAAAAATGTTGTTATTTACGACGCCAAGCAACTGATGAGCTCGATTGCTCATGATAAACAGGCTGTGTTAAGCGAGCTACATTCAATCATCTCAACCCAGGGGCCTGGGGTATTAGTTATCAAGCATGTTGTTAAACGCTCAACGAGTCTTATCCAACATAATCAACTTTTTGATCGTATTTTAACCCGAGAAGGCGAACAACAATCAGGTAGTGATCATTTCGCAGCAACCGGGGCGAATGGTCGCATTTGGAATGCGTTGCAAAAAACAGCCGAGCTTGAGCCTGACTTATTCATCGATTATTACAAAAACCCAGTCATTGGTTTGGTTGCCGAGGCTTGGCTTGGCCCGCACTGGCAAATGAGTTCGCAAATAAATATCGTACGACCCGGTGCTAAAGCGCAGCAACCACATCGTGATTACCACCTAGGGTTCCAAAACATGGAAACTTGTGTGCAATACCCCTGCTCGGTGCATAAAATGTCAACTCAATTAACCCTGCAAGGCGCCATTGCCCATAGTGATATGCCAATCGAGACTGGTCCTACGCAGTTACTGCCATTCTCACACCAGTATGAATTAGGTTACCTGGCATGGCGCGATCCCGCCATCGTCAGTTATTTTAATCAGCATCATGTGCAGCTACCGCTCAGTGCTGGCGATGCAATATTCTTTAATCCGGCGATGTTTCATGCTGCTGGACATAACCACACCAAAGATCAACACCGCACTGCAAATTTACTGCAAATATCATCGGCTTTTGGTAAAACAATGGAATCAATTGATAGAACAAAAATACTTAATGCTATCTACCCGAGCTTACGCGCCAGATATCGCGCTGCGACTTTAAGTGAGAGTGAGTTGGATGCTATTATTGCTTGTTCTGGCGACGGTTATTCGTTTCCAACCAATTTAGATCTCGACCCACCCAGTGGCGAGATGGCACCAGAAACAATGCAAGCGCTGACCCTGCGTGCTTTACAACAAGACTGGGGGGTCGCCAAATTTAAACAGGCACTCGCTGACAAATTCCACCAGCGTCAAGCCTAATACTTAAACGAAGACCAAGACCAAGACGAAGACGAAGACGAAGACCAAGCAAGACTAACAAATCAATAATAACCTAGCAAGGACTCAGAACATGGTTAATTCACTGACATTAAATGATAAACAATTTCAAGATCAATACTTTGTCGTCACAGGCAGCACCCAAGGCTTAGGCGCAACGGTGGCAAAAGCGTTGGCAGCACGTGGCGCAGCAGGTTTAATTATTTGCGGCAGGAACGTCCAACGTGGTGCTATGCGGGTAGCTGAATTAGCCGAGTTAGGTTGTGACGCTAAATTTATTGAAATTGATTTAGCCCAAGTAGATGATTGTCGCAAACTGATAGCCGCTGCCAAACACCATTTTGGCACCTTACATGGCCTCGTTAACTGCGCTGCGCAAACCGACCGTGGGGGAATTTTAGATACATCGCCCGAGCTCTTCGATTCAATGTTTGCAACCAATGTCAAAGCGCCATTTTTTTTAATGCAAGACAGCATTAAGTTAATGATTGCAACCGGTGTCCAAGGTTCTATTGTTAATATCGCTTCGATGTCAGGTCATGGCGGCCAGTCTTTCTTAACGCCGTATTCGGTATCAAAAGGAGCCGTTGCTACGCTGACTAAAAACGTTGCTTTTAGCACCGTACGAAATAAAATTCGGGTTAACGCGTTAAATATAGGTTGGATGGACACACCGCATGAGCACGAAATTCAAACACAGTATCATCACGCATCTGACGATTGGCTCACTGAAATAGAAGCTAAGCAACCTTTTAAGCGCCTGCTAAAGCCTGAAGAAGTTGCTCGAACCGTTTGCTTTTTATTGTCGAAAGAATCCGGCATGATGACAGGCGCTATCATCGATATGGACCAAGGTGTTAACGGCTGTGGCGATAATGAAACACCTCGTCCTGCGGATCCGCTAGCGCTCTAACTTTAAAGAAATGCTTGTTTATCTCTGATTGCTCATCACAGGTTGTTTATCAAAACATAGCGCGGCGTCATATATCTACTCGTCTGGGATACACATCAATAAGTCGGTGATCCCAACATCGACCCCAGCTTGGTAAAGCAAAGTAGATACCTGACCGCGGTGGTGGGTTTGATGATTAAAGAAATGCTGCAATAAATAGCCAAATTTTTTCTTAAACAACACACCGTTGGTATTACGATATACCAACGAACTTGTCAGAGCGAACTCAGTAAGCTCCGCGGTAAATTTTACAATCAGCTGATCCATTATTATTCGCTGGTGTGCCAAATCACTAAAGGTTGAATGCAAAGTAGCATCAAGTGATGTTGGCAGTTCAAGTGCGTTAACATAGTCCAACGATGGGAAATTGGCCTCATGATGAGCGAAACGTTTTAGCCAAATAATATCACCCACCAGCAAATGATTTAGCGTGCCAAGCACCGACCCAAAAAATGCGCCCCGCTGTTGCTTTATCTCGTCTTCACTTAACCTCGAAACGACCTCATAAATACTAATGTTCATTTTTTGATTATACGCGGCCATTAATTCAAAGTTTGATTTCATGTTATTAAGCTCTTTAGACCATATTAAAAGCGCTATTTAGCGCTAAATTATTTTGTTTAATCATTAACTAATGACCTCTCAGTAACTGAGTTAAATTAGGTTCATCGTCAGTACGTTTAATCCAGTTATACCTATACATCAGCCAACCAGCAATTAAACCACCGAACAAGCCACCTAAATGCGCGACATATGCAATGGCGGCTTCACTGTAAATAGCGCCGTATAGATCTTGAAGAAACCATAGCCCGATCAGCCAAAGTGCTTTAATACTAAATGCCTCGCCCCTTAACCAGATGATGGTCCAGCGGCAACGGATGGTCGATGTCGGAAACAAAAAAAGATAGATGCCGATCACACCGTTAACCGCACCACTAGCACCGATTACGGGGTTGCCATCAATAATTAAGTGCACAGCACCAGAAAATATAATCAGTAAAAAATAGATTGAGGGAAATGTCGCATTACCAACCCTAGAACAAATTGCATTACCAAACAGCAACAAATAATACATATTTCCTAATATATGAAACCAGTTGGCATGCATAAAGCCATGAGAGATTAAGCTGGTATTAAATCCATCCAAAACATAAGAATCTCTTAAACTAAACCCGGCATTAACCGCAATAAAAAACATAAAGGTTAAAGCAATAATCAGTAGATTCGACACAGGACGGATCTGATTTTCAATTTCAACCTTGTAAGGTATAAACACTTAACTTCCTTTGATAACCACTCTAAACCAACTTATCTGAATCAACCTAAATCAAGCTAAATCAAGCCATGAGTCGTTCTTAGTCGTCGCAATATTACGCTCTAGCAAAGAGTGCTAATACTCGATAATCACCATAAGGTTTATGAACCGTGCTGACCGAGTTAATTTTTATCTGACTAAAGCCTGCTTGCAAAGCTAAAGCTTCCAACTCACTGGGTTCAAAACCATAATGAAATACCCCAGTATCTTCAGTATGAAAGCTACCATCTTCGCTCGCTAGATCCGCAAGCGCAATAAAACCGCCACTATTGAGCATGGCTTTAAATTGCTTAAACAAGGCTGTTAAATCATCGACATGATGAAGTGTCATGGACGAAATAATGCCATCAAATTTTCGATCCAGTGTTGATTTAGTCAAATCCATTTCAATTATTTCAAGTTCACAGCCTAAAGCCGCTCGTTTTTTATTGAGCTGTTCGTTCATCGACGTTGAAATATCAATTGCACAGATACTACCGACCAAAGGTGCTATTTTTTCTAGTAGTAAACCAGTGCCAGAGCCAAAATCCATAATTTTCATATCCGTCGTAAACTTGATATTACTGATCATAAAGCTTGCAATATTCTCTACATTATTTACCCGCTGGCTCTCTTGTTCATAACTTTTAGCTTTGTGCTTGAAAAAATCTTTATTCATCACTACATCCTTGCATGAAAGTAATTAAGTCGGCGTTGATATTTTATTAACTTTACCTTGCGCCTGTAATATTTTTGCCAGGATCGAGAAAAAACATCTTTTTCCAGCCTTGGCTATCAGCGCTGGCCTGCCACAGGTAAGGAACCATAGTTACAATAGAATAGTGTAAATGTGACGGTTTTCCTTTGGCATTACCAGAGTCCCCCACGGTTCCGATTTTTTGATTGGACGATACCCATTCGAATTTATCAACATTTATCGAGTTTAAATGCGCGTAATAATGTAACCGCCATTTGGGCCCAAGCACTAAAATAACTTGACCTCCTTTAGTCAAATGCCCTTGATATAGCACAATGCCTGGGGTCGATGACACAAGTTCTGTGCCTTTAGTTGCAAAAATGTCGATGCCTTTATGTACCCCAGAGCTGCCCCAAGGTTCATACCAAAAAGAGTTTTGGTGCCAGTCGTTAAGTGTTGCGCCAGATACTGGATTCGTTCGGGTGTCTGGTATAAAAAAACCAGCAACAAGAACAAATCCAAAGACACAAAATAGCTTATAACGTAACTTCATATCAATTCCATAAAGTAGATCAATATTTTTAACGGTTAAACGGATCATAACGTCGTTACATCGGCCGAGCTGCTACGTTCAAACTGGCACAATCAACCTGTGCTCTAACCCTATTCACTCGGCCCATAATTATTCATTTTCACGGGAGCACACCTTGTTGGGTAACACGAAATAATCAACTTAAATTATGTCATTAATAAGCCAATGGGCCTTTAAAACCAATATTGAGTTCTGACTGCCTATATCTTAAGACTGGTACAGCCTAAACCCGACGTTAATTCGTTAACTGCTACTGTGTCGAGACCGGCGTTAGCCTTGTTAAACGCCTAACAAAGGTAAATTTTTAATGCTTTTGTACTTTAACGATAGCTCGATACAATGCCGGAGCTCTTTTTTAGGTATAGGTTCATTAACCCATAATACAATGGCGCGATTACCATCAAAGGTGAACACATCCCGGTATATCTCTCTAAAGGTGTCTACGAGTTTAGTTTTACAATTAAAATAAATGCAATATTGCAGTGGATACTTTGGGGTCCAGTCAACACGGACCGTGCTCCCACCTTTAACAAGATAACTTAGTTGGCCCCATTTCAGCGTTTCTTCTAGTTGACCTAAATTATTTTCGTGCACAATGTCGCGCACCAAAGCACGAATTTCACATAAAATAACGTTGATCAGATCAGGGTAACTATCAAGTTTCTCTTGTACTGCGTATTGCATTTATAGCAATCTCCGATTAAACACCACCATTTACTCTTGCACAATGTGAGACGTTACTTAATGCTTACTAGCGGTTCACATATTCGATGCTGGCGTATTCCTAAATATTTATCATCGACATTAGTCATGCAGCGCCATTTTATAAATGCACCATTTTTTGACGTTTTAGGCTGTAAGACCAGATACTTGTTAATACCAAGCTCATTAGACAGCGTCACTTTTATACCACCGCTGTCGGTCAACATTGCCCAATTAATATGATCATGTTCTGCTAAATCAAATGCCGCGATATCAAGATCTTGCTTGCTGGTAGGGAATTTGCCCATTATTTGGTAATAGGTCGATATTTGAGCTTTTACCGGGCCAATATTAGCAAGAACCCCAGCCAAACTGGCACGGATGTAATAATTTCGGTAACTAGCGACGGTAAGTTCTGATTGAGCAGCAGAAACTAAGTACACCTTGTTGTCACTGGACTCAGGAACAGCACCATTCATAAATTTTGAACTCAATACCGAAATAGTGACCCCGATAACAATGCCATAAATAATCGTTTTCTTACATAACATAAATAATCTCTTTTCGACGTAACATCAATGGCTTGTCATCATAAAACCCATCATACCAAGTACAAAGCCAAAAATAGCGCCCATCGGTGGCGCCCAGTGTTTTTCAAGTTTTACTTGCGGCGCTAAGTCTTGGAATATTGAATAAAGAATGCCCCCCGCCGCAAATAGCATAATGGCAGCAACAATAACGGGATAGTCAGACAACCAAAGGTAACCAGAGACAGCGGCCACAGGACCGAGCAGCGCCATTAAAGCAAACATAGTTATAATTTTTCGATGGCTAAATGTCCCCGACTCGTTTAACTCACGCGATGCACTAAAGCCTTCAGGTAAATTTTGTAATGCGATAAGACCAGCCAGTAAAAACGCATTATTACTGCCAGTTGCAAACGCCGCGCCTAATGCGATAGATTCAGGAATAAAATCAGATAACATGGCCGCCAGTTGACTTGCTGGTGTATTTATTTTGTAAAGTAAGATATCAAGCAACATAAAGCTAAATCCGCCACCTATAAACCACATAGCAGCAGATAAAGGTTCAAGATGGGCCATGCCTTCTGGTACCAACACCAGAGCGACAGCAGAAAGCAGTGCCCCACCGCCAAAAGCCATTACACTGTGCCTAAATTCTTGTTCAAGCCATTGCTGCTCAATTTTTTCAACACTAGCAACGGCGGCTCCAAGTGCCATAGCCAGCCCTGCTAATAACGAAGATACAACAACTGTAATTAACAAAGACATGACTATCCTGGTTGAATAAACTGCGCCCTTAGCCCCGATTTAGCCAAATTAGGTTAAAGATATGCAGCTAGTTAGAGCGTGAGTTGCTCAATAAACGTTGCTTCATCTCTAATCCCAACTCGATTGCCATCAGGATCACAAATATTGATCGTTGTTCCCCAGCTATTTCTGTTAATTTGTACTGAAATTCCAAGCGACTTGATTTTAGCTAACGCATCATCAATATTTGAAACGTTAAACCGGAATTTTGTCGCGCTTTGCTCGATCGATTTTTCATTTGGTTGTGCCACACCGCCGGTTTCGATCATTAAATATGAACCGAGAAAATCAAAACAGCTGAGTTTAAAATCACCATCGGTTTCTTGAAATAGCAGCTCGAGGTCAAACAACGTTTGATAAAATAATACGCATTGCTCATAATTTTTCGTGTTTAAAATAATTCCAGTTCGGCAAATATCCATTTTTTCACCATGAAACGTATCAATTGTTAACCAAGCTTACGCGAAGTGAGCCACACCTCAATACACACTAACGACTTTAAGATAGGCTCAAAAAATAATTATGATAATCGCCACTTTTTTTATAACCCAGTGAGTTATAAAGCGCTTGCGCATGATAGTTGTCTTCTGCTGTTTCAAGCGATATACCATTCGCATTGGTCTCTAACGCTAATTCTTTTGCAACTTTCATTAATCGTTGAGCCACACCGAGCTTTCTATGGTTTTCACACACATATAAATCATTTAACACCCAACTACGTTGGGCTGATACCGACGAAAATATCGGATAAAGTTGCGCAAACCCGATGTAATTATCATTATCGTCATGCGCAAAAAATATCACTGATTCATTATTGGTAATACGCTCAGATATAAAATGTATCGCTAAATCTACATTTTCGGCTTGTTTGTAAAAAATACGATATGAATTAAATAATTCAGCAACACCGGCAACATCATCAAGTGTTGCTCGTTTAACTAAAACGTTCATTGATACTCCTTGTAACCTAACGAAACTGTTGAATTTATAATTTCAACCTGATTAAGCTCCACCATAGGTCACAATTGTATTCTTTTCAATCGATTAATTCATCTTCGGTTATTATTTTAGTTTGTTGATTATTTCGGTTTGAAAGTAAAAATTGCTGTCATGGGATAATGTGATCTATTTCAGTGATTGTTTGGCGTAATAGATCTATTTTACAGACGTTATTGCTAATTGCTGCCTGCATGGGAAATTATCATATTAGCGGGGGTATTACGCTGCCTAGCGGCTTCGAGACAGCTTGGACCGAATCGCCAGATTAGCCCCAAATAACAACCCGACTTTTAAAGGGTTATTACTTGGGACTTGTATTCGGTGTTTAATAAAAAAATCGCAGCTATAAAGGCATAGGTTTGGAGTAAAAATAACCTTGAACGTATGGACACTCTAAGGAAATTAAGACTTGTTCAATTTCTTTTGTTTCGACACCTTCAGCGATAACATCTAAGTTCAAAGCCTTACCAAGAGCAACAATGGCGGTGCAAAGTGCCAGATCCTCACTCGATATTAATATATTTTGAATAATAGACTTATCTATTTTGATTGAGTTCATCGGGAATGCGCGCAAATAAGAAATAGAAGAATGACCAATACCAAAATCATCGACTGAAAACTTAAAGCCTTGGTCAGCCAATACGACTAATCTATTTATTGTGTCGGGCGACATAACTAACGGCTTTCGTTCAGTTAATTCAAAGGTTATTTTCTGGGCCAACTCTGGAATTTTTTGCGCATATTGCATCACCAATTCGATAAAATCATCAGAATTGAATTGATTTGCTGAAACATTAATAGAAATATTACGGTTGTTAATTCCTTGCTCAGCCCAAGAATTCAGCTGCCAGCATGCTTGTTTTAAAACCCAAGATCCTATTTTTAGAATTAAACTACTTTCTTCTGCTACTTCAATAAACTCTTCAGTATTGCGAAAGCCATTGTGGCTATCCGGCCACCTAAGTAGCGCTTCATAAGATACGATTTCGCCATTATTTAAAGCAACAATAGGCTGATAATGCAAGAGCAAATGGTCGTTATCGATAGCACTGTGCAACTCTAACCCTAATTGGTGTTTACGGATTGCTTCTTGGTGCAGCTGTTGATTATAAAAACTATAATTATTGCGACCATGAGCTTTTGCTTGATACATCGCCCTATCACTATGATCAATTAACTCATTAGCATTTTTGGTATCGGTAGGATAAATTGAAATACCAACACTGGTTGTGACTGACACGGCTTTGCTGTCAACTTGAATCGGAGTTTTAAAAACATCCATGATTTTTTCGACTAACATAACAAAGTCAGTGTCAGCATGAACATCTTTTAATAATAATGAAAACTCATCGCCACCCAATCTTGCCACGACATCTGAACTGCGGATACTGTGCTTTAACCGCCGTGCAATCTTGGTCAGTAGCTGATCGCCAGCTGGATGACCATAGTTATCATTAATGAATTTAAAATTATCTAAATCTAAAGTAACTAACGCAAATTTTTGTCCTGAACGTTCACTTTCTTGAATCGATTTAATCAATAGTTCATTAAAAAGGCTACGATTATACAAACCGGTCAAGCCATCAAAATGAGCTAGCTTTGCAAGTTTAGCTTCTAAATCTTTACTCTTTAATGAGTAGCGTAATGTCCTTTCTAAGAGATGAGGGGTTAACTCACTTTTGATTAAATAATCATCAGCACCTCTCTCCATTGCGTCGAGATCGGTTTGATAATCATCAACGCCAGACAACATAATAATCGGAGGGGCAGTCTCGTATTTGTCTTTTATCTCACAAATCAATTCTAAACCTAATTCGGCCCCTAATCGGTTATCCAAGAAATAAAAATCAAAATTATCATTTGCTATCTTTTTTTGAGCAGACTTAAAATCTTCTGCCCAATAAATAGCACCAATCTCACCGACGGCTTCTGTTAACAATTCCTGCAATAAGACGTAATCATCTTCATCGTCTTCAACAATCAGAACTTTAAATTTAGAATATTTATTCATTTTATTTTTTATTTTTTATTTTTTATTTTTTATTTTTATCGATAATGATGTTTACTTTACTCGAGGTAAAGACACTAAATTAAACCAATAATCAGTGACAGAGCTGATCATTTCGACTAAGCGATCGAAGGATACAGGTTTCATGATAAAAGAATTAACGCCCATATCATAAGTACGAGCAATGTCGGCTTCTGCTTTTGAAGTGGTTAACACAATGATTGGTATTGAGCGGAACTCTTTATGTTGTTTTATTTTACTTAAAACTTCACGGCCATCCATTACCGGCATATTCAAATCCAGCAAAATTAATCCAGGTAGCGGTTGGTCAACTAAATGACTAAATTTACCTTCCCGGTTTAAATACTGTAACAGCTCTTTACCATTGTTCGTAAAATCAATGGGGTTGCGTAAGCGAGCTTCTTCTAACGCATCACTAACCAACAATTGATCATCAGGATCATCGTCACACATGTGTATTCTTATCTGGGTTAAACCTTCACTCATTACTTTTCCTCAAATCTTTTGTTTTTCTTATGCTTCAAATAATAGAATAAAACATGCACCGTTATCGAGCTCTGACTCAACGTATATTATGCCATTGTGCATTTCTACTATTTTTTTACAGATAGCCAAGCCTATGCCTGTGCCTTGATATTGGCTACGACCATGTAACCGCTGAAATACTTCAAATATTTTCTCGGCATACTCTTGCTCGAAACCAATACCATTGTCTTGTACTTCAATTTTCCAATATTTAATCTTATCCTTTACTATTTGCTGACACGTGATGTTAATAATTGGAGCTTGGTCATCTTTAGTAAATTTAAGTCCATTGGTTAACAAGTTTAAAAATAGTTGATAAAGCTTATTACTTTCACCGGCGATAGTTGGTAATTGATCCATATGAATTTGAGCAGACGTTTCATTAATACTGACCTGTAAATCGCCAATGACATTCTTTAGCACTTTGTTAAGATCAGTATTTTTCAAGATATATTCGTCACTGCCAACCCTAGAGAATTTCAATAAGTCATCAATTAAACTGCGCATTCTGGTTGAGGAATTTTGCATTCGCGCAATATAATCAATCGCTTTTTCGTCATCAATCACTGAAACTCGTTTATGCAACCTGTCTCCAAACGCTTGAATCTTTCGAAGCGGCTCTTGCAAATCATGAGAAGCGATATAAGCAAACTTTTCTAATTCAGCATTCGATTGGGTCAATTTTTTGTTGGCTCGGTCCAATTCAAATGCTTTGCCGTTTAAGGTGTCATGAGCAAGTTTTAATTGTTCATGATGCTTTATTTGAGTTTTATAAGTCTGTATATAATCTAACACCAACCCTACTAAAGGGATTACATAAGCAATAATTTTTAAAAAGTGAGCAATATTAAAGTCACTATCAAACAAACGTTGTGAGCCAAAAGCCATGTGTAATTCCACCGCAACTTCGGGTAAGGCACTTAGCAATAATGCGGTGGCAAAAATACTAGGGTGGCGTTTTGCAAACAACGGATAAATAACTAAGCCAGCAAAGAGAAAGAGAATCAACGGTACAATGTCATATGGACGGCGAATGATTGAATCTGGAAATTGAGTTTGCGGTAAGTTCGAGCTAGTCGCTGCAAAATGAATGAGTAAATAACCAATCAAAGCAAAGACCAAACTGGTAATAATTATAAATTTAAATCCATTATTTTGATTTGTCTTTCGCCCCGATAGGAATAACCCGACGCCAGCAATCATAATAACCGCGTTAAAAACCCGAGACAGCGCCCAGGTAAATGGAATTAAATCTTTATTTTCTGCAACAGCGCTGATTAATCTAGTGGCAGCCAAAGTGTGAAATGCGTCCATCGCGCCGGCGCAAAACAACGCAACCCCGATCACTGGAGTTGTTATATCATTGGTGATGGAATAATGGCAAAAAGCCAATAATACTACAAAAATAGCGGCGCTAAATGCAGTCCATTCGAGTAATGCATGCGTAAACCCCCCTGATAAATGATAAAACATATCATCAGTTGTCATCGGGGAAGTTATAGGGTTATGAGGTATGTCATGTACGTGAGTGGCATTACCAAAATCACCACCAAACAGCTGCAAAATAAAAGGCAATATACAAATTATTACTACACCGATCACAATAAAACTGGGAAGTCGATGTTCTTCTTCAATATAAAAATGTTTAAGCATATAAAAATTTTTTAAGTATTATTCGTTACATTGTATTACACAACAGCACACGGTGGTGACAAAAAAATCACAAATTTCTAAATTTTAGTTATTTAATTTCGAATAGTTAACATTTCTTCGGTTGTGGTATCAGAACAGCATTTACTTTATTACGGCTTTGCTCAATAAATTTGAAGCATTACAGTTGATTGAACTGCTCAAGCCATTCACTAAAAGAGTTAGACACTTTTGTTATAGTGCAAAGGTTTTGGTTAAAAAACCATACAGGGGCATCTATTTGCTTACTTTCACAATCACTATGCTTGAAACAAAACATATTGCCTTTACAGTCAGACGCAAACAAAATATGTCCTTTTGGCATGCCTGTCTTTTCATACAACTGTGATAGTGAAAATATATCGTCTAAACTCAAAAAATCTTGAACTTCAGAAATATCAACGCCTAAGTCACAGATTTTAGTTAAAACATTTGGGCTATGAACCAAACCATAGCTAGATATTAAATACTTATATGAATCGGGTAAAAAAACCTTCAATTTTGATTCTAGCTCTGAAATATCATTACTATCTATCGGGACCATAGCGCTTTTACTGCCCCAGTTTGTTACAAATAGATCAATACTATTCATTTGAAAATACTCCAATAAAGCTAACGTCTTGCAAGCGGTAAAAAATTAGGTCGCTAATATTAGCGAGGTACCAGTAAAAGCCAACTGTTTTTTACCAAATTTGTCATTTAAAACTCTGGAATTTAAACCCGACTATCAATATTAAGCAGAAATAATTAGCGATAAAATGACGAAAAAAGTATTTTTATCTTGTTAGGCCAGAGCTATATACCTAACTCCGGCCTAACAAATGTCTAACAACTCAATTGCTCGATGTTTTTCAGTACTGTATTTAAATTTCATCAGCTATTCGAGTTGTGATGAGTGGCATCACATAGGGTCAATTAAATTATGATTAATGTGCCATTTATAATAAGCTAGCGCTGTCTTGCTATTCGGGCTTAATCTGGGCCGTTTCGCCGCACATTTTAACCAACTATTCCTTAGCCGTTTATTACGGCATGATATTTCTTCTAGGTACCTATTATGAATTTAGATAAATCGACCAAACGCATAGCAAAGAGAGTTAAGAATGGATTTCAGGGTTACCCTCAAATTACCATCACCTATTTGGGTCAGTCAGAGAGCAGTGCATCAGAAGTCGTTGTTGGTTTCATCATAGAAAAAGGAGCACAAGCTCAAGAGGAGCGATTTTTCAGCAAAGGAGATGCGCGCAAAGATGAAACGATTCAAACCACATTAGTAAAAATAATTGAGCGAGCAGATGCCAAAACTGTGGTCGAACATACAGATATTTCAATTATAAAATAATTTCTGAACATCACACAGCGATAATCCCGTTTTCATTGTCTGGTTTCACTTTTCAACGACACCCTAAGGTTAGTGCAACGAGCGTTAACCTTAGGGTGTTTGTCTAACTAGTTGGTCTGATACCAATCCCATTGACTCTGTTTTACTAAAGTGTTGCCATTTGAACAGCACGTTGCCGTAAATCCATCTCTACTTCGGCGGACTTCCTCATGCCGCTGGCATTAGGGTTATACCTACGTTCGAGGCTCTGGCGCAGCATCTAGGCAATAGCTCCTCGGTAACCGCTCCTGCGTTACTCTAATTACGCCCGTCCATGGCCTAAATGCATTGCCCTAATATCTTACATCCATGTAAGAACATACTGCACAAGCTTGCTTTATCAAACACCAACACTTTCAATGTATTACGAAGCTAGCTACATTTAAGGTGAACAGAGCCAATCCCATTAATTAGGTGATCACCTGTGCTTGATAAAACCCTTTAATCCTGTGTTGCTCTCATTCCTAATAGGTATGAATTACTGCCCAGAGAACACGTTAATATCTCAGACTAAATTCACCCACACATTTGCTCCATAACCAACGAACTCCTCGTAGTCGATAAATTTCCTGCCATTGCTGTATTTTTGTTATTTCAAAAACTAGACTTGTAGATATCTTGAGCGAATTTGCTTTAAATATTCTCGTGCACCAAGGTTAACAAGATTTGATCGTCGCAAGGTAACTTGTAATTTTTCGATAAACTTAAAGAGGAATAACAATGAAAAATATTTCTATATTAATTGCAGGACTATTATTAACCCTGTCAGCCCACGCGACAGAAGTGTCAGATGTTGAGATTGCTATTGGTATTGGTATTGGTATTGGTATTGGTAAGTATTATGAGTCAGTAAAGGTATACGATACTGTTAGCATGTCCAACTTAATGCATCCGCAGGCGCTTAAAAAATTCAGAACTACCATCACAAACGCTTTAATGGGTAATAAAAAAGAACTTGCGAAGCGAGAGTTACTACCGCTTTTTTCGGTTCGAAATTTATCTCAATATAACATGCTGACCGATAAGGCAGCATACAAACGACTTAATGATGTAATTGCTAAAGCTCAGCCAAAAACCCTTACCTTGATGAAGTCGTCACAGTTTGAAATTGTTAATGTTGCACACAAAAATGACCTTGCGTACGTCAGTTATACTCTCACGATGAATATTAATGGTCTGTCTGCTAGTAAGGATATTGTACAACGGTTAAAGTTACATGATGGCAACTGGTTGTTATTGTTACCGCCAGACGGTGAAGCGGCCATTGCTGGGATTAAAGCTCGATTCGAGTAACCTTGTAATAAAATTATATTAGCCCCCAGCTTCCCGTCGCAGACGCGTAATGTCATCGACGGGTTTTACTATACTACTGGTAGCATACTCATAACGTTATTGTTTTGACTGTGCCACATAGGTATAAACTATTTGATGTTAGGGTAAACCCAGACCGAACTATTAAGTGTATTTGCACGATACAATTAGCTTAAAAATTAATAGCCGAGCCTGGTGAAGTTAAAATTTAAAACGAGAAATATTATCATCCATTTCACTTGCTGTATCACTTACTCGGGTTGTTTCTAAACCTAAGGTTGCTACTTTTTCGATATCCCCCTCAACCGTACCCCTTAGTACCTCGGCGTTGGCTGCGATGGTTTCAGTGGTCATCGCTTGTTGTTCAATCGCAGCAGCGACACTAATTGATACGGCACTCGCTTGTTCAACTAAACTCGATGCTTGAGCTATTTTTTGCTGCGCCATATCGGCACTTTCAATAACTGACTGAACCGTTTCAATGCTATTGGTCATTGAATCGGTTGTTAGTTTAGAATAATTTTGTAAAAGTGATAATGTGCCACCGATTTTATCAGTACTTTCTTTCGTTCTATTTGCTAATGCCCGCACTTCGTCGGCAACCACAGCAAAGCCCCTGCCTTGTTCTCCTGCTCTGGCAGCTTCAATCGCAGCATTTAAAGCTAATAAATTTGTTTGGTCTGCAATGCTCGTAATTTCGGTTAATACATTTGAAATTGCATCGGTTGAGTTAGCAAGTTCGGTAACATGAGCGCTGGTATTTTCCAGTGCCAAGGTCAAATTGTTATTTTGTTCGTTTATTTTAACAATATAGTCATTAGTCTCTTGAGTGTAATTGTTCGCTTCTTGCATTTTATCGCTTAATTGATTCGTTTCTTGCGCGATAGATGCAACGGTTACTGCCATTTGCTCTGCCGCGGTAGCTATTTCTGCTGTTTTCTCTTGACGCTGAAACGATGACTGTTCCAATTCAACTTTTGTGGCCATCAAATTATTGGAATTGATGTTAAGTTCCTCAACTTGCTCTTTTACTCGATAAATAACGCGATATAAAAGATCTAACAGTTCGTTAAATGACAGTAAGGTGCTGTTATTATTTGCGACGGTTTTAATGCTCAAATCAATGGCATTAGCATCTGACGCCAATTCTTTAGCTACCCGCGATAACTCATCACCAACCTTAGATTCATCCGCCATTTTTTTTGCCATAAAGCCAGCGATTAGTGATTCAGCAATGGCATAAATTCCATGAATTATCACCATCGAGAATGCGAGTCGATCTGGTTCAAAGATAAAAACGCCAACGCCATTAACTTGCAAGAAATAAAATGAGACATGATGCACAGCAACCACCACAATTGCGGTAATAAAAACTTTCCAGTCTTGGTAAATAATTAAACAAGCCATCAAAATGAAAATTTCAAAGTGCATCTCAACCATGCCGTTTGCTTGGTGAATATGCAACGCAGAAAATAGCATGGTTGAAAGTGCCGATATGTGCTTGGTCAGCGTCGCAGTTGGCGCTACTCGATAAAAATAAAGTGGGATAAGTAATGCAGGTAAGCCAATGACAAAAGCCGATAAAAATGAATCGAAATAGAAACCTAGAAATAAGCTTTCGATAAATAACGCCGTAAAAAGATAAGTAAATAGTTTATTGGTTTTGTTCATAATTTTTATACTCATTTATCCAATGATTTTGATTATAGATAACTATTGGATAAACGAGATTAATATCGAACAAGTTTTTACGGTTAAATTAAAAGACAGCTAGCGTACAAGCACCCTAGGCCCCTTACCTAAGGCCTCCGACCTAAAGCCTCCAACCTAAAAACCCAGCCTAATTAACAATTAGGCGATGGTTAGCACACGAAAAATACCAACATTAGCTAGTTTCACTTTCCGTAACCCGCGATTTGTTTACAGTTCCTCTATCTTTGACTGGACCCTCGTCGCGACGACAGCGGATATACTTGTTAATATCTACGGTGTCTATCTGAGCTTCGTCCATATACTTATTGGCATAGCTAAGATAAATTCCGCTGGTCAGCAATAATTCAAACACATCGATATCAAGATGCTGGTCGAGTGCCATTTTATGAAGTATATCGACTGCGACACTAACAGGTTTTGCTTTTTTGTAGGGACGGTCTGCCGCTGTCAGCGCTTCGAATATATCGGCTACCACCATGACCCTTTCTGGGATCGAAAGATCTTTTGCGCTCAACTTACGCGGATAACCAGTACCAATTAATGTCTCATGATGAGTAGATGCATAACGTGGAACATTTGACAGCTCAGGTGGTAATGGCAGCGCCTCTAGCATTTTAATCGTGCTAATAGTGTGTTCATTGATAATATAGCGATCTTCAGGGGTTAACGTGCCACGACCAATCGATAGATTATATAATTCGCCATGATTGCTCTCATTGGGTGGTATATCCATTTTGATCCCAAATTTAGGCTCAAATGTCATTGAACCGTTGCGCGGTGTAACATGTTCGAGTTTGTCAGCCAATAAATACTCAGTCGCAGGTAACTCAATTTTTTGTGCTCTTCGCGCCGTATCTTCAACCGGTGATAAACCCAAACCATCATCAAAATTACGCTGCCAAGTAGTATTGGCCAATGAGTTTAGTTGTTCAATATGTTTACTGTCCATAAATTCACCGCCAATATTGGCTTGGGCAATAAACGCAAAATCCTGTTGCAGTTTTTGTCGTACAGCATCCAGCTCAGTCGCATCGCTAGGTTCATTATCTGGCGAGGCTATTTTTTTATTCAAGTAGTCTATTTCAGCATCGCGCCACAATACTTCAAATCGCATCCGTATTTCGTGGATCCGGTTGTAAATTACTTCTAATTTAGTGCCTTTATCGACAATGTGTACCGGTGTGGTTATCTTGCCACAATCATGTAACCAACTGGCAATGTTAAACTCGCGAAGCTCACTCTCATTTTTAAACGAAAAGTTTTCAAATGGTCCATGCTTACTATTGGATGCTTCTTTCGCTAGTGCCATAGCTATTTCGGGCACACGGGCACAATGACCAGCGGTGTAATGAGATTTATCATCAATGGCCTGACTAATAATTTTAATAAATGACTCGAGCAACTCGGCTTGTTCTTTTTCGTGTTGCTGAATCGACTTACTCATTTCAATCATCGACTGCGACAGCTCTTCTAGCTCAATAATATTGCTTTCGATCGGTGTTACTTGGTCATAGTGTCTTTGTTTAATCAATTTATTTTGTAGTGATAACTTGCGGATCGGATTAACAATTGGTGAAACAAACATCCAAGAAAGCAATAACATCACCAATAAACAAATACCAGTGATGGTCATTGACCATTGAATTTGGGTCAAACTTTTCCCTAACACCCGAGAAATTGGGACAACAACGGTAAACATTTCCCCATTGGCTAATTCTTTCACATAGACAAAATGTGGTATTCCTGCAATTTCATGATGAGATATTTTATTGAAATTTTCAGGTAAATTAACTAAGTCTATTAATAATTTATAGGGTACAACGCCTTGTGATTTATTAATAATTCGTTTATTTGATCTCACGCCCCACTTTTGAGCTAGCTGGGCTTTTAACTGCGGCTTAATTGATTCGATTGCTTGATTGATAAGCTCTAATAAGGGTATGTTTTTGCTAGCCATATGCAAAGAACCCGCTATTTCAAACGGTGAAAAGTCTAGACTCGGGTGAAACTTTACATCATCAATAAATAACTGTTTAGCGGTATGACTTAATACTACTTTACTGTCAATGCCAGCATCGACTTTCCCTGTTTGAACCGCGTTAAAAACATCTTTTAATAATGGATATTCTATCAATTGGATCTTAGGGTAGTTTTGACGAATTGAGCTGATAATCACGTTACCAGTACTAATGCCCAGCCGTTTACCATTGAGTTGCCCAACCTTTGAAATTTCGGGTTGTCCATGTGAAGTGATGACAGCAAAGGGTAAATTGATAAAAGAGCCCGATAGATTGCCAAGACCTAGTTTAGCTGCACTGCCGGAAACTGATGGTAATAGATCTATTTTATCGTTGCGATAAAGTTCGAGTAACTGTGGCCAAGATTTTCCATTAATATAATCAAAAGACAAGCCTGTTTTTTCCGCGATTATCGCCAAAATATCCATGGTATAACCTTGGGGTTCACCAGAGGCCATAAAATCAATCGGTAACCAATCGTTAAAATTAGCGGTTCTTACTGTCTTTAGTGAGGCAACTAACGCCTGTTGTTGTTCTGTTAAGGTTAATGGCTTTACCTCGGTCAGAATATCCTCAAATGGGTTAGATTGATTGCTCGCAATGATTTCACCCGATCTTTGGTACAGATAGATTTCGCCTTCTCCATCAATTTTTCGTTGTTGCAAGCGTAATGACAGTGATGAAAGTGCTATATCTACAGCTAGCACGTGATGAGTTCCGGGGATAATCTTAGAATATGTTTGCCCAGGTGCTTTTATACTTTTAAACATATAGGGTAAGGTTTTGTGTATATCATTAGCTTTAGCGTCGATATACCAAGAGCGTGAAGTCGCCAAATAAGAGCTAACTTCTGCCGTCGATTTTCGCAAAACAAAGTCGTTATCGTAATAATAAACTCTTCTAATACGTTGCCCCGATTCAATCGATATCGTTGCTACACACCAACGGTCGCTTGGTAATGCTTTTAAAGTCCGCCGAACTTCCAAGCTGGTTTCTAGATTGATTAATTGATAGAGATCGTCATTTTCAAAACCAATAAAAGCTGAATAAAAACTAGGGGTGTTTTGCATCGTTTGAGCAAATAACAATTGCGTTTGTGCGCCCACTGAGTCACCGTCGACAATATTAGGGTAACTGGCTAAGGTGTTGGTCGATGAAGTCGCTTGTTGATCGATTCGCTCAAGATATGTGGCAGTTTGAGAAGCGGTAGCATCGAATGATGCGTAAGCTGATTCGGTCGCAATGCCCTTACTAAAATAATATTGGAGCCCGATCGCGACACAAGCAATCAGAACATTTGCAAATATAAACGCACCTAAGACGGTCAATCGTATCGATGTTTGATATTTGTTATTTCCTACTTTAATCCGCATAAGATTCCCTTCTTTACGCTTCAATAACTAACTACCTTGTCATACTAACAACGACTTAAATATAATTCACTATAAATTAATCAGTTGAATATAAGATATTTAATTTCCGCCTCATATTAGATAAGTTACTCTACTTTTCGCAATTATCACTTAATACCGCTGTTTAACCTTAATAATACCTATAATAGCGGTTTAAAAGTTTGCTTAAATAGCCGTTACTTGAATATTAATTGATACATAATAAATATTAAAAAGACCGAGACCATAAATAATAGTCCCCAAAGTAAGAATCTAAGCCATATGATAGCGACGATACCCCACCCTGATTACTCGACCGAAAGTGTTAACCAAACATATGCTACTCCTATAGTCACCTTTCGAAATAAACGTTTCTGGCGATTATTAAACCGAGTATATTTCAGCGCAAAATTCGCTGTTCGACTATGATGACTAAAGCACAATTAGCAATATAGGAGTGCAATATGAAAACAATGACCTGCAAGCAGCTAGGTGGCGCGTGTAACAAAGAGTTTCAAGCCAACTCTTTTGACGAAATAGCACAGTAAAGCAAGCAGCATGGCAGAGAAATGTTCCAAAAACAGGATCAGGTTCATCTTGATGAAATGGCTAAAATGGAACTGTTAATGCAAAACCCAGCAGCGATGGAGCAATGGTATCAAGACAAAAAAAATCAATTTGAATCATTGCCTGAAGACTAAACGGATAGTTAGCGGATAGTATTAGGATAGTATTCGGATAGTTACGACATGCCGGACGTTGACATAAAATAGCAACATCGTGCGATGCCCCTGCGATGAAAAACTATGATACCAACTTGGTTATGATGTCCCGCTCGCGCAACTAGCACCATCGCTAATATCGCCGCGCGTAACGAACTCACTTTGACTTGTCTAATAAATAACCAAATAGTTGGTGTGATGTCACTGTTCATCTTTGGTTACCTGCCAAGCTTACAAAAAGTATGCACATGCAAGAAACTTGAAATGACGACTTGTTTATAGCCCGAATAAACTCCCCAACATTATCAAAGTATCGGCTTTGTAAAAGCTTCCTATCGATATGCGCTAAAGCTTAACTCTTAGTTCGAGCTTAGGTTTAGGCTCAAATGCCGGCACTAGCTCAGCAAGGTAGTTTTACCCATTCCATTACATAGAACAGTATTTTTCACGGTAAAAAAAATAATAGCAGTATGTAACCTTTAGGGCGTTACTCGGTGCATTTACACCTAAGGCTTTAGTCTAATTCGCGTCAAATAAAACTAACGATTAGCAAATAAATCAGGTAATCTCACAGGTTATATTAGTCATCTTTAGGAAGTACAAGCGTAATGAAAAAAGTAGGTCTGGTTGGTTGGCGCGGCATGGTCGGCTCAGTATTAATGCAAAGAATGCAACAAGAGAATGATTTTAACAATATTGAACCGGTTTTTTTTAGTACCTCGCAAACGGGGCAAGCAGGTCCGGATATTGGAAAACCAGTCACGACCCTACAAGATGCCCACGACATTTCAGCCTTAGCGCAACAAGACATTATTATCAGCTGTCAAGGTGGTGATTATACCAAGGCTGTCTATGACAAATTACGCGATAGTGGCTGGCAAGGTTATTGGATCGATGCCGCATCATCGTTACGCATGGCTGATGACAGTATCATTGTCCTAGATCCTGTTAACTTAGATGCCATCGAGCAAGGCATTAAAGATGGCGTAAAAACCTATGTCGGCGGTAACTGTACTGTATCATTAATGTTAATGGCACTTGGTGGTCTGTTCGCTAACGATTTAGTTGAATGGGCTAGCCCAATGACTTATCAAGCAGCGTCTGGCGGCGGTGCTCGACATATGCGTGAATTGCTAAACCAAATGGGTGAAATACGCGACGTAGTAAGTGATGAACTTGCATCGCCATCTTCAGCTATTTTAGACATTGACCGTAAAGTCTCTGAGTTTATGCGCAGTGGTGAAGTGTCTGTTGATCAATTTGGGGTACCGCTAGCGGGCAGCCTTATTCCGTGGATTGACTCACCATTACCATCGGGCCAAACTCGCGAAGAGTGGAAAGCGCAAGCCGAAGCCAATAAAATTCTCGGTACTCAAAGCGCGCCAGTGCCAATCGATGGTTTATGTGTTCGCATTGGCTCAATGCGTTGTCACAGCCAGGCCATTACGATTAAGCTTAAGCAAGACTTACCGGTTGCAGAAATTGAAGCTATTTTGGCTAAGCATAACCCTTGGGTTAAAGTTATTGCCAATGAGCGCGGCGTCAGCGAACAAGAACTCACACCTGCCAAAGTCACTGGTACCTTAAGTGTGCCGGTTGGGCGAATCCGTAAACTGAATATGGGGCCTGAATACATCAGCGCCTTTACCGTTGGCGATCAGTTATTATGGGGCGCAGCTGAACCATTGCGCAGAATGTTAAATATTTTGCTAAAAGATTAATACCCTACTGGCGCTAAGTGCTCATCGTTGTTACTTAGCGCCAATATCCTGATAAATCCAGCTTAAAAATACCTATCTAGCCCTTCTTTCCTGCTTTGCCCTCTTTCGGTGCGCAAAAATAAAACGATCAGTCGTTAACGGTAATTTTCTTACTGCAAACGAATATATTTGTTTGATAAACTCTATCTATAAATTTGAATAACTCAATGCAATATTGTTATGGTTATGTTAAATATTTGGCCGCGAGGTTAAGTTTTTAACATGCCGAACAATCTTGAACAAACCTTGGGTTAAATTATCACCAACAGGAAAAGAAATCACAATGAGTTCCACTAGAGGTATGTTCAATTCCCGCTTAGGTTTTATTTTAGCGGCGGCCGGTTCAGCGGTCGGTTTAGGCAATATTTGGGGGTTTCCAACCCAAGCAGCACAAAATGGCGGCGCCGCCTTTGTCCTAATGTATTTAGTATTAGCGTTTTGCTTAGCTTATCCCGCTTTTATGGCTGAATTATTAATTGGCCGTTATGGTCAAGCTAATGCGGTTACATCATTAACAAAAATGTCAAATACTCCAGCCCAAGCTAAATTCGCTTTTGTGGTTGGTTTTTCCGGCATCTTGTGTGCTGGTCTGCTAATGAGTTTCTATTCTATCGTTGCTGGTTGGATGATAGCGTATACCGCTGAGCCCGTTGCTTCAGCTGTAGGCGCAACATCAGTCGCGACCTGGTTAACGAGCCACGCAGTGCCACGTAACATTATCTTTACCGCTATTTTTAGTGCTTTAACCATTTTAATTATTCGCCAAGGCGTGGCCGATGGTATCGAAAAGTGGTCTAAACGCTTAATGCCGGCATTGGTGGTATTGCTCGTATCATTAACGGCTTATGTTATGACCTTGGAAGGCGCAATGCAGGGCGTTAAAGCGTATTTAATTCCTGACTTTTCACAATTGTTTGATACTCAACTTATCGTTAGCGCCTTAGGCCAAGCCTTCTTTTCGCTGTCACTCGGTACAGGCGTAATCATCATATATGGCTCTTATGTTAGCCGTAATGAAAACATTGTCACTTTAGGTGCCTACGTTACCTTAATCGATGTCTTTATTGCATTTTTAGCCGGTTTATTAATTATTCCAGCGATGTATGTCGCTCAAGCGCAAGGTGTTGAGATATTTGCCACTGATGGTTCTCTGCTTTCTGGCGACACCTTGGTATTTACCGTGTTGCCAAGCCTGTTTGACAGCATGGGCACAGTTGGTTACTTCGTCGCTTTTGCATTCTTTTGCTTAATGTCGATTGCCGCACTAACCTCATCAATTTCGATGCTTGAAGCACCGGTTTCATACTGTGTTGAGCGTTTTGGCATGGAGCGTAAACTAGCGACAGTGTTAACTGGCACTGCAATTTTTGTTATCAGCTTAGTGATCATCTTTAATTTTGGTGAATTATTTGGTTTAGTCATTGCTATTACGACCAAGTACGGCCAACCAATTATTGGCATGTTATGCTGTATCTTTGTTGGTTGGATTTGGCATCGTTCTTCTATCTTAGCCGAGCTAAAACAAGGTAATGAACAGGTAGAACATTCGCTATTTTGGAAAATTTGGCCTTGGTATACTAAAGTAGTTTGTCCGTTAGCAATCGGCGCGGTCTTTGCTGCTTCGTTCTAACAACACATTTCTTAATGAACAATAACGGCGCTGATTTATTCAAGCGCCGTTATTTTATTACCCCTTTCAGCCCTTTACTCCCTCAGATTAATTACACCTAGCCACCAAACGAATCACCTCAACTTTAATGCCAACCCACGACCTATTACGATCAATTACCCCAATTCTTTATACTTTTTTATTAATAAACACATCAGAATCAGCTAAATAAATACTCGACATTTGTATAAAAAATTATCAATATAAGATTTAGTTTGATTATTATTAATACGTTTAATACATTTGTTTGAATGTTACGAGGGATAATTATGTTAGTTGGAGTACCATTAGAGACCCTAAGTGGTGAAACACGGGTCGCCGCCACACCAAAAACAGTGGCACAATTAATCAAACTTGGTTTTGATGTCGCAATAGAAACCAACGCGGGTACAAAATCAAATTTTACAGACCAAGCGTATATCGACGCTGGTGCATCGATTGTTTTTAGTCAAGATAAAGCCTTTGACAGTGACATTATCTTAAAGGTCAATGCCCCAACCGACGGCAGTGACAATACGATTAATGAAGTCGAGTTGCTCAAAGCCAATGCCACGCTAATCAGTTTTATTTGGCCAGCCCAAAATGAAGCGTTATTAGCCAAACTGGCCGAGCGCAACATCAATGTCATGGCAATGGACAGTGTGCCGCGCATGTCACGTTCACAGTCACTTGACGCGTTAAGTTCAATGGCCAATATCGGCGGTTATCGCGCCGTCGTAGAGGCAGCGCATCAATTTGGCCGTTTCTTTACCGGTCAAATTACCGCGGCAGGCAAAGTGCCCCCCGCCAAAGTACTGGTGATTGGTGCGGGTGTCGCAGGCCTGTCAGCCATTGGCGCAGCAGGCAGTCTTGGCGCGATAGTCCGCGCCTTTGATACCCGGCCCGAGGTTAAAGAACAAATCAATTCAATGGGCGCAGAATTTTTAGAACTTGAATTTGATGAAGAGTCTGGTTCAGGTGATGGTTATGCCAAGGTGATGAGCAAAGAGTTTATCGACGCTGAAATGGCACTGTTTGCCGAGCAAGCAAAAGATGTCGATATTATTATTACCACCGCGCTTATTCCCGGTCGCCCTGCCCCTAAACTTATCACCAAAGAAATGGTTGATTCGATGAAACCTGGCAGTGTGATTGTTGATCTCGCGGCGGCCAATGGCGGTAATTGTGAATATTGTGTCTCTGGTGAAGTTTTTACCACTGAGAATAATGTCGCCGTTATTGGTTACACCGATTTACCCGGCCGTTTACCTGCACAATCGTCACAACTGTACAGTACCAACTTGCTCAACCTGCTTAAATTACTAACTCCAGAGAAAGACGGCGAAATTACCATCGATTTTGACGACGTCGTTGTGCGTGGTATTACAGTGGTAAAAGCCGGTGAAATTACTTGGCCAGCGCCACCGATCCAGGTCAGTGCTGCGCCAACTCAAAGCGCGACCCCAGAACTTGCCGAATTACCAGCTAAAAAAGAAATGTCAAAAACGCTCAAATATGGCTTGGTAGCGGCGGGTCTGGCTGGTTTTGCTGCCATCGCTAATTATGCCCCAGCAGAGTTTTTGTCTCATTTCACGGTGTTTGTCTTAACCTGTGTGATTGGTTATTACGTGGTTTGGAATGTTAGCCACTCTCTGCACACTCCTCTAATGAGTGTTACGAATGCTATCTCTGGCATTATTATTGTTGGCGCTTTAGTTCAGGTCTCTAGTGACAGTATTTTGGTGACGGTGTTGGCTCTTTTTGCCACATTAATCGCCACAATTAATGTCGTGGGTGGTTTTGCGGTAACCAAACGTATGTTAAAAATGTTTCAAAGATAAGGATAATTATAATGTCACAAGGTTTAGTTTCTGCCGCTTATGTTGTTGCGGCGCTGCTCTTTATTATGAGCTTGGCAGGATTGTCCAAACAACAAACAGCGCAACAAGGATGTTATGCCGGCATAGCAGGCATGGCCATTGCGTTAATCGCGACCTTACTTAGTCCGTCGGTTGAAGGGGTGGTCTTTATTATTATTGCAATGATTGTCGGCGGTGGTATTGGCTGGCAATTGGCGCAAAAAGTTGAAATGACCCAAATGCCTGAACTGGTTGCGATTTTACATAGCTTCGTTGGTTTAGCCGCAGTATTAGTGGGTTATAACAGCTATATTGATCATGAGGTAATGGTTGGCGCGATCAAAAACATTCACCTAGTCGAGGTATTCTTGGGGGTGTTTATCGGCGCGGTTACTTTTACTGGTTCAATTGTCGCTTTTGCCAAGTTACGTGGTTTAGTCAGTTCAACGGCACTGATGTTACCTCATCGTCATAAAATGAACTTAGCAGCGCTGATCGTATCGGCCTGGTTGCTGGTGACTTTTGTCCAGCAAGGTGGTTCTACCGCGGCGCTGATAGTAATGACCATTATTGCCTTAGCTTTTGGTTATCATTTAGTCGCATCGATTGGTGGTGCCGATATGCCAGTGGTGGTATCAATGCTTAACTCATATTCTGGTTGGGCAGCGGCGGCGGCCGGATTTATGTTGGCTAATGATTTGCTGATTGTCACGGGCGCTTTAGTGGGCTCGTCTGGTGCTATTTTAAGTTACATTATGTGCCGTGCAATGAATCGTTCATTTATTTCGGTGATTGCCGGTGGTTTTGGTAACGACGCCGTCGCAAGCACTGGCGATGAAGAGCAAGGGGTTCATTTCCCGACCACGGCACAAGAGGTAGCTGAGCTATTGTTGGATTCAACCAGCGTTATTATTACGCCGGGTTATGGCTTAGCGGTTGCTCAAGCGCAATATCCTGTTCATGAAATCACCCAGAAGTTGCGTGAGCGTGGCATTAAGGTACGTTTTGGCATTCACCCTGTTGCGGGTCGCTTACCTGGGCACATGAATGTGTTATTAGCAGAGGCTAAGGTTCCGTACGATATAGTGATGGAAATGGATGAGATTAATGATGATTTTAGCGAGACCGATACAGTCTTGGTGATTGGTGCGAACGACACGGTTAATCCGGCGGCTAAAGATCCGGGCAGCCCTATTGCTGGCATGCCGATTCTTGAAGTGTGGCATGCAAAAAATGTTATCGTGTTTAAACGTGGCATGGCAACAGGCTATGCTGGGGTCCAAAATCCACTATTCTTCAAAGAAAATACCAAGATGTTATTTGGCGATGCCAAAGAAAGTGTTGAGCAGATTTTAAAGGCTATGTAACTTTATTTTTATGCTAGATACAATAAAGCCCGCTATCACTAGCGGGCTTTATTTTTACATCAGGCTAACTTAGGCGTTCAATTTAGAACTTGTAAGCAGCTGTTAGGAAGTGACTAAATCCTGTTGATACAAAACCAGAAGAATCTTGGATACCGTAGATGTTTTTGTAAGTCTTAAGACCGTAACCTACTGAGTATTGGTTTGAATGCCAATGAATACCGTTATACATTGCGCCGCCATCGCTTACGCCAGCTCCCATAGATTCTCTCATGCCAAACTGCCAATCGATGTAACCTTGGTAAGAGATAAACGATTTATTTTCAAAGAAGAAAAATGGCTTAAACCAGTTAACTGATGCTTGGTAACCATTCCAATCTTTTTTGTTCATGTCGTAAAGTGCGTAAGTATTAACGCCAACTTTACCAAACCAAGGCACCATTACATCTGCGCCTAAACCAACAAAAGCGTTGTTTACATTATCATTGGCACCGCCGCCCCAGCTAAATAGGGTTGCAACGTATACTTCTTTAATTGCACCAATTGATAAGTCTTTACCGGTTAAAGCGTCAATAGACATTCTTGGCGCAAATTTCATGAAGCTTTTTGCTGCGCCAGTTGCATCTGATTTATCAGAGTTATCTCGATCTGCTAAATTAAAGATATCGACATAACCGTAAAGGTCAAAAATCCCTGAGCGACCGCCAAATTCCATTTCAAGAAAATCATGAACATTACTATCAGCATCTGCAGCACGAGGTGCTTCGTTGATTGAATACATGAGGTTAAACTGCATCCATTTGTAATCATTTTTGTGAATATCGCCATCTGAATAATCAGCAGCGAATGTCGGCATTGCCGTGGCTGCCAAAGCAGATAAAGCTATAAGGGATTTGCGCATGGGGACTCTCATATTTTGTTATATTTAGATAAACAAATCAGCCGAAAAGTTCGACCCCTCGTTTATGCGGCGCATTCTAGCGATTAAGTTCCCCGAAGTAATGTAATTACTGCGATCAGTCACCATAAGTGTGACACCCGTCACCTAAATATGATTTTAGGCCAGTTTATTTGTGACTTTTGTACGACTTTTTCATTAGAAAAACTCAAAAAACGAGAGCTACCATCCAACTTTGCTATTATTGAGGTTTTTATTAGCAATTTTTGACCAAGTTCGCAGATTATCAGCGAACTTAGTGTTGTAGCCCAATGAAAACAAAGGGTTTATACCTTAGTATTTTGACCAGAAAGCTTAAATAAATGATCAATATGGCCAATTTCGCCAAAATATTAACGTCATGATCAGAAGAATAGAATAATTATGATGCTAAGGTTTTCACCCGATCATAATGCAAAAAAATGCAATTTAATAACCATGACTAAGAGAATGTTTAAGAGCATGCTGAAAATAGTGCTTAAAAGAATGCTTAAGTTAAGCAGTTTGTTGTTTTAGTTGCTGGCGAGAAAAGACGGTCGTTGATCACAGCATGTGCTCTGTCTATTTTAAACTTGCTACTCAATTTTAATATCTTGCGATGGGTATTTGGCCAATAGACGATGCTGCTTTAACAATCTGTCGATGGTAGGCATTACACCTACCATCGACGACCTATCATCGACCGTATTTATCATTGGCAGTTACTATAATTTGTAGTGATTATCACCGCCGCTAATTATTTAAAAGTTGTACGTAATCGAAGCGCCGAAATTTCTGGCGTCTACAATTCCCGCATAACCGTCAGGATAACGTCCACCAGCAGGTTCGGCAGATGTAATCGCCTGTTTGTCGAATGCATTATTGACAAAGGCACTAATAAGCAGACTGTCGGTCTGGTAATTAACTTTTAATCTCGTTAACAAGTAACCACCAGCCTCACGTTCTGCATTATTGATAAAATCACCGTAGTAGTGACCCACGTAGTTGGTGGAAATGCCAATATCAACCTTATCATTTAACCAATACGTACCGCCAAGGCTCGCGGTAAATGAAGGCGCTGAATTTAGCTCATTACCTTGGGCATCTGCATAGTCGCTACCTGCATCTTTGATTTCGCTGTGCAATAAACCTACACCAGCTTTTAGTTGGAAGTCTGTAGTCAACATTGCTGAAATTTCAGTCTCTAGCCCGTAAGTCACTGCCTTGTCTATATTGACGATAATACTGTTTGAATTGACCGCTTGGTAGCCGTCATAATCATTGTAAAATAGATTGCTGCTTAGACTAATATCACCATTTGCGAAGCTACTACGGGTGCTAAATTCATAAGTATTAACTGTTTCTTCATCGTAGTAATAATATTCACTGGTCGTAAATGAGAATGCTCCACCAGCAGAATTGTAACCACGACGCGCGCTTAGTGCTAAGGTCGTATCATCGGATAGCGCATATTGCACAACTAATTTAGGCAAACGAATAGTTTTGTCTTGGTCGAGTTGAGATTGCACTGTACTGCCACGCACTAGCATTGAAAAGTCGCGTAATTGGCTTTCTTTTTCAACTCTGGCTCCAGCGGTGAGGCGCCATAAATCGTTAATTGTATAACTCACTTCACCATAGATTGCTTTCGAGTCGCTAGTATCGGCACCTTGGTATATTGTGGCACCACTACTATTAAAGTCTTGTTGACGCTCAAAATATGCAAGCCCGACAAAACCACTCACTAGCTCGCTATTTAAGCCGAAATTTAGCTTGGCATCGATTGATTTGGCTGTTTGTGCCATAACGACCGCGGTTTCACTAGTCGATAGTTTTTCGTAGGTATCAAAACCCCAATCAAAACGCATGTAGGAGGCAAGTACATCAATTGATACCGCATCATTGATCACATAGTCGACTTTAACACTGGTGGTTGCTGAATCGGTATCCATATAACGCTGTGTCACCGGAATATAATTCCACGGATCATCAGCGGTAAAGTAGTTACGCCCAGTATCGCCTTGCTCATGGTTGGTCGAATGCGTTAGCAACAGCGATAAATTTTCAATGGCCGCAGGCTGCCACAACACCTTAGCTTTTAAACGCGTCGTTTTTACTTCATTTTGGTCAAACGAGACAGGATTACTATCATAAACTATGCCTTTGTTGACGGTGTCACCATCGAGTTTTTGACCTGTTAACCTAATCGCTAATTGGTCATCAATCAGTGGCACGTTAAGCATTAATGAAGTATCAAGATAGTTTCTTTTGTTGCGTAAACCGACTCGGGCTGCGCCTTCTAAATCAAAAGTAGGATCTTTTGTTTTAATATAAACTGAACCACCAATGCTATTTCGACCATTGCTGGTCGATTGTGGGCCACGAAACACTTCAATTTGCTCAATGTCCCAGATCCCCGAATCACCGGTTAAATCTGCAATAAATGGTTCTGATACCCCGTCGATTAACGTTGATACACGTGCTTTAGCACCACCACTGAATGAATTAAATCCCGTTGCGCCACCATTTCCCGAAACACCACGAATATCAGGAACAGATCCGGATAACACCACGAGATTCGCAATACCTGAAATTGCATCCGACACCGTTAAATGCTGCAATGATTTTAAGTCTTGTTCAGTAATAACAGAGACTGACGCGCTGGTGTCTTTTAATGAACGCTGGGTTTTTTCACCGATCACCATAATATTTTCTATCGACTGTGAGGCTATAGAATGTGATGCTACCGATTGTGATGAGGGTTGAGTGCTTTGTGCTAATACGCTTGCGCTGGCTAAGGCCGGCAACATTGCGCTGACAATCAGGTTCATTTTGAAATTTTGTCGCTTCATAGGTTCCTTCTCTAGCCACTTAATTTTGGCAGAATTATTGATGAATACTCTAATAAGGCGGCGAAAGTAACACAGACGCAGACAGATCGCAATTACGAATCATTATCACCATGATTAGCATTGACTCAAGGTTGATTTGCTACGATAATTACACTCTTAATTTTGTTTTAAATTAGCACTATAGAGAGAGAAATGTTCAAGATAGCTTTAGTTACACTCGTTGTTTTTGGGGTTTTAATTGTATATTTAACCAATAAACATCAAAAAATCATGGTCAAGCCGCTCAATAAAAAATGTCGTTACGCTGGATATCTGTTAATACTGTTTTCTCTTTTGGGTTGGCTCAACATATTAACGACAGCTGCCGGTTTTTTTCTGTGGTTAATGATTATATTTAACGCGCTAATGTTAGTGCCATTGGGTTGTTATTTATATCGTGGGTATGCCGCCAATGCGTCGTAATCAAGTAGACAAAATCCAAGCTCATTGGTGGAGTAAAACGGCTATTGGTGCATTGCTTGGGCTGCTATTAGCCTACGGATTAGTCGCGACTTTTGCATGGTACGGCCCCGGCGGTATCGACGCACCAATCAAAGTTCAGTTTAATATGTGGCTAATTACGCCACTGTGGTTAACTATTTTCAGCCTAGTGTATTTGTTTAAAACTGGCCGTAGTGCTTTGATCTATTTAGGCGGCGCCAATGTGCTGTGTTACTCAATTTTCACCCTATTAAGGAGCTTAGGATGAAAATTCGTGGCGATATCCTACGTACCTATCAAACACTACATACATGGACAGGAATTACGGCTGGTTTACTCTTATTTATTGGTTTTTTTGCCGGTGCGTTAACGATGTTTCAATCTGAAATTCGTCAATGGGCAACCCCGCCGGCGCATCACTTAGCCCAAATTAAACTCGAGCAATTTGACAGCTTAATTAAACAAACCTTGGCACAGTCCCCGCAAGCCCATCAAGAATTTACAATTAATTTGACTGACCAACAATCTCCGATCACTTGGTTTGAACAAGGTAAATCGCGTGGACTGCGACTTGACGATCAACTAAGGCAAGGCACGCTAGATCAACAAGGCAACTTGGTGAGCGAGTTATCTGCTGTTAATGAGCTAACCAGTTTAATTGATTTTTTACATCGTACCGCTGGCATAATTGGTGAAATTGGCCATGATCACGCGGGCATTTATATCTTGGGCATTGCTGGCATCGCTTATTTTTTAGCGCTGGTATCGGGGGTTATCTTCTTGCTACCTACTTTGACCAAAACATTCTTTGCGCTGCGTGACAAAAAAGGCCCAGGTCGATTCTGGTTAGACTCTCATAATTTGGTCGGGCTCACGAGCTTGCCCTATCATGTAGTGATATCTTTTACTGTCGTCGTCTTTGCCTTTCATGATTTTCTCTATGGCGGTTTGAGCGTAGTTTATGGTGAGCAACCGATGTTTGAACGTCATCAGGCAGCAGTGGTTTATCAATTATCAGAATTGCCGCCTGTGGCGCAACAGATTCAAAAAGCACTCGATTTTGCCCCTGGTTTTACCGTAACTAGCGTACATTTCACCAACATAGATACCCGCCAAGCTATGGCATCATTTAACATGTTAAATGACCAAGCAATGATGCGCGGACCTAGCACCGACTCATTATGGATGGATCCATTTACTTTAGAGATTATTAACAGCAGCTATCCCCAAGGCGATGAAGGTATTTGGGGCCGAATGGTCAATACCATTTTCGCCATTCACTTTGGCAGTTATGGCGGCGACTTAGGCCGCTGGCTGTATTTTATAATGGGACTTGGTGGTGCGTTTTTATTTTATAGCGGTAATTTATTGTGGCTAGAAAAACGCCGCAAGAAACAAACAACCGAACAAGCAAAATCAACCAAAATAATGGCGGCGTTAACCGTTGGTGTCTGTCTTGGCAGTATGGCGGGCCTAGCAGTTTGCATCATGGCTACCAAGTGGCTAAATTTATGGTCGGTCAATGTTAATAACTATTACATGGGGCTCTATTACTTAACCTTCTTTGCCGTTATCGCTTATGCGTTTACACGTGGCGCAGCTGTCGCCGCTATTCATTGTCTGCAGTTGCTGGCATTAAGCTGTCTGCTTATTCCTACGACATCCCTAATTGCAATGCTATGGCCGGACCTGGGGTTATGGCCGTGGCATAACACAGCCGCAATGTCGGTTGAATTGGTTGCTGGTCTTTTTGCAATTGCGTTTTATATGCTCGCGCGACGCACTAAGCTTAGGGCAACGACTGGCCCAGCCAATAGTTTATGGCATATCCCAGCGGCGCGAAATGACGAAATTACCGCTCAAGCTGCACTTAGCACTTAATACTAATCACTGGGCACTGGGCACTGGGCACTGGGCACTGGGCACTGAAATTTATTGCCAATATGGCGAGCAAGCCGGTTAACAATCAAACCAGCTTGCTTGCTCGCTTGCTTTACTTCCCCTCCCTTTACTTCCCTTGCTTGCCTTATTTTAGTAATCGTCCAATTACCATTGCAGCCGTATTGAGTATTACTTTAGTTAAAGCCACCACTGCAATATCCTACTCTTTCGCATAACCTGCTGTGTAAATAACCAAAAATAATTTTGAACATTGTTCAGAACTATGTCATAGTATTTTGAACGCTGTTTAATTAATCAGTGTAGTGATGAATTTGATAAGGAATAGCCAATGGCACGACGTACAGATCATAGTCCAGAGCAACTTAAACAACTGACGATTGACGCAGTGATCCAATTTATGGCCCAGCAACCGATTAATCAATTAAGTTTGCGGGCGCTGGCAAAAACAATCGGCTATTCGCCAGGCACACTAATTAATCTATTTAATAGCTATAACAACTTACTACTGCAAGTGAGCGGTTTTACCTTAAGCCAAATTGGGCAGCAACTTAGCGCAGCGTTAACGAATGCCCCGCTAGACACTAAACAGCCCACGGCTAGTAGTCATATTGTGGCGATCGCCAAATGCTATTTACACTATGCCCAGCAAACTCCCTATCAATGGCAGCAAGTGTTTGAGCATCGCTTAGACCCTGACCAACAGATGCCAGCATCGCATCAACAACAGATAACCGAACTGTTCCAATTGCTAGAGCCCTTATTAGCGCAACTGGCACCACAAGCGAGTTCAATCGAAATAACAGTGGCCAGTCGCACCCTTTGGGCCAGTGTGCACGGCATTTGCGTTATGAGCATCGAAGATAAATTGTTTACTCCTGTAACCATTACCAGTGAAGATTTAATTGATTCGCTGGTCACCAATTACCTGACTAATTGGGTCAGCCAAACTCGTTTGGCCCATCGTTAAAAAATTAACTGACAAAGGAATAATATATGTCTGATCAAAGTCAATTTACCCTGTTTAAACAGCGACGATTTTTACCCTATTTTGTCACTCAGGCGTTAGGTGCATTTAACGACAATTTGTTTAAAAACACCCTGTTGCTGTTTATCACGTTTATTGGAGTGCAAAGTCAACAGCAATCGACACTGCTAACGAACATTGCCGCCGGTTTGTTTATTTTGCCCTTTTTCCTTTTTTCAGCCATTGGCGGTCAATTAGCCGATAAGTTTGAAAAATCACGGCTAATACGGGTGATAAAACTGGCTGAAATCGTCATTATGATCGCTGGTGCAGCGGCACTGATGTTAGGACAAACCTACTTATTATTAGCGATATTGTTTTTAATGGGCACTCAGTCGGCTTTTTTTGGGCCGGTAAAATTCTCATTATTGCCCCAGCACTTGAACCGCGCAGAGTTAGTCGGTGGCAATGGTTTAATTGAAATGGGCACCTTTATTGCCATTTTAGCGGGCACCATTGTCGCAGGGCTGATGTTTGAATTTGACAATGCGCTGTTAATTGTTGCAAATTTAGTGATTGCTTTTTCTTTGTTAGGTTACTGGGCCAGCCGCTCGATACCACATGCGCCAGCAAACGATCCGACGTTAGTTATTAACTGGAACCCGATATCTAGCATTAAAAAAACCGTTACTAGCATTAAACAACAACGCTCGCTGTACTTGTCAATTTTAGCCATTAGTTGGTTTTGGTTTTTAGGCGCCGGCTACTTGACCCAGTTTCCGACTTTTGTGAAGCAAAATCTCGGTGGCAATACCCAACTCGTTACTTTACTGTTGACCGTATTTTCATTTGGCGTTGGCCTTGGTTCATTATTATGTGAACGGTTATCTGGGCGCACGATTGAGCTGGGCATTATTCCCCTTGGTTCAATTGGGATCAGTGTCTTTGGTATCGACTTATACTTTGCCAGCCAGTCACTGGTTGTCACTGACAATATGACGGCATGGGCTTTTTTAAGTCATGGTGCTAACTATCGCTTAATGGCTGATTTACTGCTGCTAGCGCTGTCGAGCGGTATTTATGTAGTGCCGCTAAATTCAATTATTCAAACCCGGGGTGATGACAAGTGTCGCGCGCAAATTATTGCGGCCAATAACGTGCTTAACGCATTATTTATGGTTATCAGTGCTATTACCGCCATTGTGTTGCTCAGTATCTTCGAATTGAGTATTGCCCAATACTTTCTGGTTTTAGCGTTAGTCAATATTGCGGTCGCCGGGTATATCTATTATCAAGTGACCGAATTTGCATTGCGGTTTATCATTTGGATAATCAGTCATACTATGTATCGGGTAAAGCATCGAGGCTTAGCAAACATTCCAGAAACAGGCGCGGCAGTATTAGTGTGTAACCATGTCAGTTACGTTGATGCGTTATTAATAGCTGGCGCTTGTCGTCGCCCTATCCGCTTTGTGATGGACCGAGATATCGCCAATATGCCGCTGATGAAATATGTTTTTAAATGGGCTAAATCTATTCCCATTTGCGCCCAAGCCAAAGATCCACAAACCTTTGCCCGTGCATTTGAACAAATTAGTGCTGAGCTAAAAAATGGCGAATTAGTGTGTATATTTCCAGAGGGTAAACTGACCAGAACTGGCGAGCTTAATCCTTTTAAAACGGGCATTGAAAAAATATTAGCAACCGATCCGGTCCCGGTCATTCCGATGGCGCTAACCGGACTTTGGGGCTCATTCTTTAGTCATAAAGATGGTTTTGCTTTTACAACCAAACCCCGCCGTTTCTGGTCGCGGGTACATTTAACTGCAGAGCAAGCCGTGCCAGCTCAGGCGGCTACAGCAGCAGTATTGCAAAACAGTGTGGCAGAAATGATCGACAACGCTACCGGATAAAAATCAGCTAATAAGCATCAGATAATAAAAAAGGGCTGCATCATGCAGCCCTTTACGAATTCGTGAGGGTAAACCCGAATTATTTATCTACTTTGCTCGCCCACATAATGGTGCCAACAGCCGTTGCAATCAGTGCAAACGGCACTACTTGAATTAAAAAGGCCACAGCAGAAGAATCTCTAAACACCGAAATAGCAAAAGGAACCCCTAACATTGCAACCACAAATACTAGGATCGGAGCCATCATTAGTTCTAGCTTTTTATTTTCCTTTGTACGTTCACTCATAATTTGATCTATCTCAAGTAAAATTCAATTAGTGAAATTATAAGGTATTTAATATTGATTTAATACCTGAAGGCCGTAATAATTGTTGATTTTTACGCTCAAATATCAACCAACTATTAAGTGGCAATCAGATAGTAAAGTTGCCTGTTAATCGATATTTTAAGATAAATTAACTAAATGAAGCGGCTAAAGGTAGGCCTGTTAGTAATGATTTGGTCAATATTGGCATGGTTATACGCCGTATAACCATGAGTACGCTGCCGGTCACTCTAACTTAATTGATTAAACTATTACTTTATTGACTAAGCCATCAGTAATGACTAACTAACTTACGGTTACCGACGGTGCAAGGCCAGTTGAGCGCTGCACTGTGACTTTTTCACCAGTGAGTCGCAATTTTTTGCCACTAACGAGCAGTACCAGCGCCACCACAACCAAGCCAATTTCAATCGCGATAACGGTCGTTATTCCTTGGCGCCATAACTGCACCAACTGATCGTAGAACATCAGCCAATCAACCGCGACCACAGCCAGTAATAATCCAGCAGCGCCTTGTAACAACCAAGCCAGACAACGCCTTTTATTTTGGCTAATCAAGGTCAAACCGCCGCTGAGCACCAACGAGATAATAAAGCTATAAACCATGTAATCAGCTCGATTTATTAACGTTATCGGCAATATTCGCTCGCTCACTAAAGCCACAGCAGTGGCAAAGACTAAACCACCAGTACTCCATAAAGTAAGGTTAGTCGCCACGGTTAACTTGGCCGCAGAGTAAACACGTTGACGACGACGTTTGTCTAACCAGAGCAAATTGCCAGTCACTATCAGGGCGCACACCCCTAGCGCTAAGAAAAAGTAGATAAAGCGCAAATCAAAACCGCCATAGTTACCAAAATGTAAAGTCGACATTACGTATAAACCCGTGACTAAGGTGTTGGGGTTTGCTTGATCTTTTACATACAAAATACTGTTATCTTGTAGTCGGTAAGCAATATCATATTTATCGGTTAAGCTATGTGGCGTAGCGCCAATAAACTGGACGACTGCGCTTGCGTCGCCATAATTGTGAATTCGAGCCACCCAAGGTTCAGCGCCATATTTTTCACTCACTTGCTGGTGCAAGACATCAATGCTCGGAGCCTGCCATGGCTCACTTTGCCAGGTTGGACTAATCGCCTTATAACCAGCATCGTCTAACAAGGATTGTTGATCTCCTTGATATAACACCACCGCAAACGCAATTTGATAGATAATAACCAAGTTAAAGATTAAACCTGTTATCGCATACATTAAGGTCAGCGGTAAGCTCATCACCCCCACCATATTATGCAGATCGAGCAACCTACTGCGTGCTCCTTGCTCAGTTCGGTATTTAAAAAAACTGCTCAGCAGTTGTCGAACATAGATCAAAATTCCTGACACTAAGGCAAAGAAAAAACCTAACGTCACCAAACCAATCACATATTCTCCATTGGGAAGATTTAAATCAAGATGCAACTTATAGATAAAATCGGCGAAAAAGAAGTCACCAATTTTTGCCACCTTTTGCCCGGTCACCGGATCAATATAAAAAGCCACCATATCGGCTTCGCCAGTCTGATGCTCGATATCAACATAGGCCAGATAATAAGGCATATGAGGCTCAGGACTCCTAAGTGTCAAGTGCTCTGACGGCTCAAAAGGCTGATCTTTAATCGCAATAGCCATAATCTGACTCAAAGGCAATCGCTGGCCTTGGCTTAACTCAAAATGAGGTTGCATGCTCCACTGAGTTAATTCTGTTCTAAATAGCGAGATTGCCCCAGCAAAAAACACCACAAACAATAAACCTGAAATAATTAGCCCTAACCAACTATGGGCATCGGTCTGGCGTTTTAGAAATTTCTTATTCATGATTAACCCAACACAAAATAGACATTAACGCCTACCGATAATAATAAAATACCGCCACAACGCTGCCATGCGTGCCAACCACTGCGACTGGCATAACTCAACACCATGGTAGCAACCCATAACGGAAATGCGGCTAACAAACCAATCAACAAACGGCTATCAACAGCCAGCGGCAAGAGGAAGTTAAGATTGAGCATGATAGAAATTGATACCAAGCAACCACCAATGATGGCTGCGCTAGTTTTAGCCCACATTAACAGCTCCCAATTGCGCAATAACAGAAAAGATCACCGCCCCACAGCAAGTAAATGACAGCAGTTTTAGCGAACAATGAGCGTGCGCAACAACAATTGTCGGCCACATTATCATCACAAAACTTAAGACCATCAGCCCCGCAATAACGCCATCGAAGACATTACAGTATAAGAACCAACTAACCAGCGCGAGTACGGTGAAAATAGCCCAACAGACCATTTGAGAAAGACGTTTTTTGATAAACTTTTGGTGAGGACTGGCAAGAAATACAATTAAGCACCCGAGCCATAATAAGGTAACTGCCAGAATCATAGCTAATACGAACCATTATCATTTTTGTTTGATTTTATATTGATTTGATAATGATTGAAAGGATTTTAATCATTATCAAATCAATAACTAAGAAATTAAGTTAACGCTTTATTACCGAGTATAGCTATACAAATTGCATTTAATAATTCGGCTGGCATAACCAAGAAAATAAAAAGGGCAACTAAGTTAGTAATGCAGATCAGTTAAGACTAAATTTCTTGCTTTTTTTGTAAATGAGATCAAAATCCGATGATTGCAATCATCGGATTTTTTTATGCCTCTGAGTTACGATTTTTATAGCCTTTCGAACTTCTCTCCTGACAGCTTTACCTCATTATCTGAAGTGTTATCTCCTGAATTGATTGATAAGTGCTTGAGCGAATCAGGCGTAGCGACGTTACGAAAGCGTCGCTTACCATTAGATATGATGGTTTGGAGCATCATCGGTATGTCTATTTTTCGTGATATGCCGATGCGCGATATTGTCAATAAACTGGACATTTTATTACCCGGTAATCGTCCTTTCGTAGCGCCTAGCGCAGTTGTCCAAGCGAGACAAAGACTAGGCACTGAAGCAATAAAAAAAATATTCTACCAAACTCAACAGCAGTGGCATCAGCATACTCCTCACCCTGACTGGTGC